>JAYUQJ010000507.1:0-7368 GCA_043756825.1 Betaproteobacteria bacterium
ATCAAGGAGCACCCGGTGCTGCTGAACCGCGCACCGACGCTGCACCGCCTGGGCATCCAGGCCTTCGAGCCGGTGCTGATCGAAGGCAAGGCGATCCAGCTGCATCCGCTGGTCTGCTCGGCCTTCAACGCCGACTTCGACGGCGACCAGATGGCCGTGCACATCCCGCTGTCGATCGAGGCACAGATGGAAGCCCGCACCTTGATGCTGGCGTCCAACAACGTGCTGTTCCCGGCCTCGGGCGAGCCGTCCATCGTGCCCTCGCAGGACGTGGTGCTGGGCCTGTACTACGCCACCCGCGAGCGCATCAACGGTCTGGGTGAAGGCATGATCTTCTCCGACATCGTCGAGGTGCAGCGCGCGCTGGACAACAAGGTGATCGAGGTCACCGCCAAGATCGCGGTGCGCCTGACCGAATGGGTCAGGGACAAGGACGGCGACGGTTTCACCGCCGAGACCAAGCTGGTCGACACCACCGTGGGCCGTGCCCTGCTCAGCGAGATCCTGCCCAAGGGCTTGCCTTTCACGCACATCAACAAGGCGCTGAAGAAGAAAGAGATCTCGCGCCTGATCAACACCAGCTTCCGCAAGTGCGGTCTGAAGGAAACCGTGGTGCTGGCCGACAAGCTGCTGCAGGCGGGTTTCCGGCTGGCAACGCGCGCCGGCATCTCGATCGCCATCGACGACATGCTGGTGCCGCCGCAGAAGCAGGGCCTGATCGAGCGTGCCGAGAAGGAGGTCAAGGAGATCGAGCAGCAGTACGTCTCGGGTCTGGTCACCTCTGGCGAGCGCTACAACAAGGTGGTCGACATCTGGGGCAAGACCGGCGACGAGGTCGGCAAGGTCATGATGGCCCAGCTGTCCAAAGAGAAGACCACCGACCGCCACGGCAAGCTTGTCGACCAGGAGTCATTCAACTCCATCTACATGATGGCCGACTCGGGTGCGCGTGGCTCAGCCGCGCAGATCCGCCAGCTGGCCGGCATGCGCGGCCTGATGGCCAAGCCCGATGGCTCGATCATCGAGACCCCGATCACGGCCAACTTCCGCGAGGGCTTGAATGTTCTTCAATACTTCATCTCCACCCACGGCGCCCGCAAGGGCCTGGCGGACACGGCGCTGAAGACGGCCAACTCGGGTTACCTGACCCGCCGCCTGGTCGACGTGACCCAGGACCTGGTGGTCACGGTGGTCGATTGCGGTACCGAGAACGGCTTCAACACCCGCGCCTTGGTCGAGGGGGGCGAGGTGATCGAATCGCTGCGCGACCGCATCCTGGGCCGGGTCGCAGCCATCGAGATCCCGCATCCGGAGACGCAGGCGACCTTGCTGCCGGCCGGCACCATGCTCGATGAAGACGCGCTCGACCTGCTCGAGGCCGCTGGCGTCGACGAGGTCAAGGTGCGCACACCGCTGACCTGCTCCACCCGCTTCGGTATTTGCGCCAAGTGCTACGGCCGTGACCTCGGCCGCGGTGGCCTGGTCAACACCGGTGAGGCGGTGGGCGTGATCGCCGCCCAGTCGATTGGTGAGCCGGGTACCCAGCTGACCATGCGCACTTTCCACATCGGTGGTGCGGCCTCGCGGGCGGCGGTGGCCAACAGCGTGGATGCCAAGTCCGAAGGCATCGTGGGCTTCAACCCGACGATGCGCTACGTGACCAATGGCAAGAGCGAACTGGTGGTGATCAGCCGCTCGGGCGAGATCATCATCTCTGACCAGCATGGCCGCGAGCGCGAGCGTCACAAGGTGCCCTACGGCGCCACGCTGAACATCAAGTCCGACCAGCAACTCAAGGCCGGCACGGTGCTGGCCAACTGGGACCCGCTGACCCGGCCCATCATCACCGAGTTCGCCGGCAAGGCCCGCTTCGAGAATGTCGAAGAGGGCGTGACGGTGGCCAAGCAGGTTGACGAGGTAACCGGTTTGTCCACCCTGGTGGTGATCGACAGCAAGCGCCGTGGTGTGGCCAAGGTGGTGCGGCCGCAGGTCAAGCTGCTGGATGCGGCCGGCCAGGAAGTCAAGATCCCCGGCACCGACCACTCAGTCACCATCGGCTTCCCGGTGGGTGCGCTGATCCAGGTCCGCGACGGACAGGATCTGGCCCCTGGCGAGGTGCTGGCGCGCATTCCGGTCGAAGGCCAGAAGACCCGCGACATCACCGGCGGCTTGCCGCGGGTGGCCGAGCTGTTCGAGGCCCGCTCACCCAAGGATGTCGGCATCCTGGCCGAGCAGACCGGCACGATTTCCTTCGGCAAGGAGACCAAGGGCAAGAACCGCCTGGAGATTACCGACCCCGACGGCCACAAGCATGAAGAGCTGGTGCCCAAGGAGAAGAACATCCTGGTGCACGAAGGCCAGGTGGTCAACAAGGGCGAATTGATCGTCGACGGGTCGGCCGATCCACAGGACATCCTGCGCCTGCTGGGTGTCGAAGAACTGGCACGCTACATCGTCGACGAAGTGCAGGATGTGTACCGCCTGCAGGGTGTGAAGATCAACGACAAGCACATCGAGGTGATCGTGCGCCAGATGCTGCGTCGTGTGCAGATCAGCAACCCGGGTGACAGCACCTACATCCTGGGCGAGCAGATCGAGCGCTCGGAGCTGTTCGATACCAACGACGCGCTGCGCGCCGAGGGCAAGCTGCCGGCCACTTATGTCGACGTGCTGCTGGGCATCACCAAGGCTTCGCTGTCGACCGATTCATTCATCTCCGCAGCCTCCTTCCAGGAGACCACCCGGGTGTTGACCGAAGCCGCCATCATGGGCAAGCGCGATGAGCTGCGTGGCTTGAAGGAAAACGTGATCGTCGGCCGTCTGATCCCTGCCGGCACCGGCATGGCCTATCACCAGGCCCGCAAGGTGAAAGAGGATATGGACGACACCGAGCGTCGCGCAATTGCCATGCAGGAGGCCGAGGAACTTGCCGCCGTGCAGATGGCGGCTGTTGACAATGCCGCAGAGGCCAGCCCTGCCGAGGGCGGCGCTGGCTGACGGCGCACCTGCGGACCAGGCCCTGGGGCCTGGTCCGCCAGCGTACAAAGGCGGCTTAGGCCGCCTTTTTTACGGGTGTGCCGGGGGCAGCGCGGCCCAGCGCTCGGGGGTGCCTATCCAAAGCCCGTGCGCTTTCGCCGGCCTGGCCAGCCGCAGCACCGCGCGGTCGCGGCTGAACAGCAACGCTGCGGGCCAGTGCCAGGCCAGGTCGATGAAGACCTGATCATCCGCGTCGCTGCAGCGCGGTGCCCGGTGCCGCGTGTCAGCGCCGGCGGTAACGGGCAGGCACAGGCACTGGGCTGCAGCCATCATCCGGGCGCTGTCATGGCCCCGGCTGGCCAGCGCGGGTCGGCGCAGAACCCGGTCCAGCTCGGCAAGCATGGGGGCCGTGGCAATCCAGCGCAACCTGGACTCGGTCAGCGCCTGGTGCAGGGGCTGTACCCGGGGGTCTTTGAAAAGCAGCAGGTCCAGTACGACATTGGTGTCGAGCACGGCCGCAGTCCAAGGCGGTGTCTGGCCCGTCACGACAGCGAGCCAGGAAAGGGTCGGTGCTTGTAGGCTTGTGGACATTGAACGTGTTGCATATAATGGAAGGCTTTTCGGCAGTCTATGCGCCCACGTCGCGTAGTTGCCCAGCGTACCGGAATGTTCAGTTGGCGTCATGCCCCGCCCCAGGCGGGGCTAGGCGCCATTTGCGCTTTCGGCATGCGGGCGCATCGGGCCAAGGATGTTGGCCGAATGTGCGGGCTGAATTAGCAGATCGGGTCGCGCCCCTGCGGGGCGTGCCGAATCTGAGTCGAGCGTGACTTCAAACGGGAATAAGTTACTTATATGCCAACCATCAACCAGCTCGTGCGCTTTGGCCGTCAGGTCGAAGTCACCAAGAGCAAATCGCCGGCGATGCAGAACAGTCCGCAGCGCCGCGGTGTGTGTACCCGCGTGTACACCACCACCCCCAAGAAGCCGAATTCGGCGCTGCGGAAAGTCGCCAAGGTGCGTCTGACCAACGGTTTCGAGATCATTTCTTACATTGGTGGCGAAGGCCACAACCTGCAAGAGCACAGCGTTGTGCTGGTGCGCGGCGGCCGGGTCAAGGACCTGCCTGGCGTGCGCTACCACATCGTGCGCGGCTCGCTTGACCTGCAGGGCGTCAAGGATCGCCGCCAGTCGCGTTCCAAATACGGCGCGAAGCGGCCCAAGAAGGCCTGATCGCCCTCGGGCGAGGGCGGGCCCGCACTGCGGGTCAGCCAAGCGGTCGTCACCACCGGCGCTGAAGCCGGTGTCGTGACTGTTGCGGTGGTCACCGGCTCTGCCGGGGCGCCGAGTAAGTGAGAGGTCCGTTGCGTGATCTCTCGGGTGCGGACGTGATGCGTCCATGCGCCAACTGAAGCTGAAAAAGGAATTGAAATGCCACGTCGTCGCGAAGTACCCAAACGCGAAATCCTGCCCGATCCCAAGTTCGGATCGATTGATTTGTCGAAGTTCATGAACGTCGTCATGGAATCAGGCAAGAAGGCCATCGCCGAACGCATCATCTACGGTGCGCTCGAGCAGGTCGAGAAGAAGGCCGGCAAGGATCCGCTGGAGATCTTCATGGTCGCCATCAACAACGTCAAGCCGATGGTCGAGGTCAAGTCCCGCCGGGTGGGCGGTGCGAACTACCAAGTTCCCGTGGAAGTTCGCCCGGTCCGCCGGATGGCCCTGGCCATGCGCTGGTTGAAGGAATCGGCCCGCAAGCGCGGCGAGAAGTCGATGGCCGCACGGTTGGCCAATGAACTGCTGGAGGCCAGTGAAGGTCGCGGCGGTGCCATGAAGAAGCGTGACGAAGTTCACCGCATGGCAGAAGCCAACAAGGCCTTCTCGCACTTCCGCTTCTAAGCACCCCCTCAAGCCCCTTGGCCGCCCCACGGGTTTTTACGGACCCGAGGGCGGCCCCTGTATTTGGAGTGAACCATGGCCCGCAAGACCCCCATCGAGCGCTACCGCAACATCGGTATTTCGGCGCATATCGACGCTGGCAAGACCACCACCACCGAGCGCATCCTGTTCTACACGGGTGTCAACCACAAGATCGGTGAGGTGCACGACGGCGCTGCCACGATGGACTGGATGGAGCAAGAGCAGGAGCGCGGCATCACCATCACCTCGGCGGCCACCACGTGCTTCTGGAAGGGCATGGAACTCGGCTTCCCTGAGCACCGCATCAACATCATCGACACGCCCGGACACGTCGACTTCACGATTGAAGTCGAGCGTTCGATGCGCGTGCTTGATGGCGCCTGCATGGTGTATTGCGCGGTGGGTGGCGTGCAGCCGCAGTCCGAAACGGTTTGGCGCCAGGCCAACAAGTACAAGGTGCCGCGTCTGGCCTTCGTCAACAAGATGGACCGCACGGGTGCCAACTTCTTCAAGGTCGTCGAGCAGATGAAGGTGCGTCTGAAGGCGAACCCCGTGCCCGTGGTCATCCCGATCGGCGCCGAAGAGCTGTTCACTGGCGTGATCGATCTGATCAAGATGAAGGCGATCATCTGGGACGAAGCCTCGCAGGGCATGAAGTTCGACTACCGCGAGATCCCGGCCGACTTGCTCGAGGAGGCCAAGAAGTGGCGCGAGAACCTGCTGGAAGCTGCAGCCGAGTCGTCCGAAGAGCTGATGAACAAGTACCTGGAGTCGGGTGATCTGTCCGAAGACGAGATCAAGGCCGGCATCCGTACCCGCACCATCGCGGCTGAAATTCAGCCGATGTTCTGCGGCTCGGCCTTCAAGAACAAGGGCGTGCAGCGCATGCTCGACGGCGTGGTCGATTTCATGCCGTCGCCGGCTGACATTCCGCCGGTGCCCGGCACCGACGACGATGACAAGCCGGTGGTGCGTCATCGCACTGACGAGGAGAAATTCTCGGCGCTGGCCTTCAAGCTGATGACCGACCCCTATGTTGGTCAGCTCACTTTCGTCCGCGTCTATTCGGGCGTGCTGAAGTCAGGTGACTCGGTGTACAACCCGATCCGCGGCAAGAAAGAACGTATTGGCCGGATCCTGCAGATGCACGCCAACCAGCGTGAAGAGATCAAGGAAATTCTGGCCGGTGACATTGCCGCTTGCGTGGGTTTGAAGGATGTGACCACGGGTGAGACCCTGTGCGATCCGAGTTCGATCATCACGCTCGAGAAAATGATCTTCCCCGAGCCGGTGATCTCGCAGGCGGTCGAGCCCAAGACCAAGGCTGACCAGGAAAAAATGGGCATCGCGCTGGGTCGCCTGGCGGCTGAAGACCCGTCCTTCCGCGTCAAGACGGATGAGGAATCCGGTCAGACGATCATCTCGGGCATGGGTGAATTGCACCTTGAAATCATCGTCGACCGCATGAAGCGCGAGTTCGGTGTCGAGGCCAACGTCGGCAAGCCGCAAGTGGCCTACCGCGAGACCATCCGCAAGGCGGTGTCTGACATTGAAGGCAAGTTCGTGCGCCAGTCGGGCGGCAAGGGCCAGTACGGTCATGTCGTCTTCAAGGTCGAGCCGCAGGAGCCGGGCAAGGGTTTCGAGTTCGTCGACGCCATCAAGGGTGGCGTGGTGCCGCGCGAGTTCATTCCCGCCGTCCAAAAAGGCGTGATCGATTCGCTGCCTAACGGCGTGCTGGCAGGTTTTCCGGTGGTGGACGTGAAGGTCACGCTGACCTTTGGTTCCTACCATGAGGTGGACTCGAACGAAAACGCCTTCAAAATGGCAGCGTCGCTCGGTTTCAAGGACGGTTGCCGCAAGGCCAGCCCTGTGATCCTGGAGCCGATGATGGCCGTCGAGGTCGAAACACCGGAAGACTATGCCGGCTCGGTGATGGGTGACTTGTCGTCCCGTCGCGGCATGGTGCAAGGCATGGACGACATGCCAGGTGGCGGCAAGGTCATCAAGGCCGAGGTGCCACTGTCGGAGATGTTCGGCTACTCGACCACGCTGCGTTCGATGTCGCAGGGTCGCGCCACCTACACAATGGAGTTCAAGCACTACAGCGAAGCACCCAAGAACGTTGCGGACGCGATCATCACGTCGCGAGCAAAGTAAGCGAAAGACGCTGCCCAACCCCGCGGCCGCCGCAGAACCGGATTTGCCGGGCCTTCTGCGCACCCCCTCGAGGGGGTGCGCAGAAGGCGCTGTGGGGGGGTAGGCCCTGGATGGTCTTCGGCGCCACGGCTTTCGTGGTTGGTCTGCTGCCCGTGGCAGGCCAGTGCTGGAAACCTTAAACACGCACGGGCAACAGTTCTTTTTCTGGAGAGAAGCAATGGCAAAAGGTAAATTCGAGCGGACCAAGCCCCACGTCAACGTGGGCACGATTGGCCATGTGGACCACGGCAAGACGACGCTGACGGCGGCGATCAC
>JAYUQJ010000508.1:0-2766 GCA_043756825.1 Betaproteobacteria bacterium
CGGGACAGGCAGTCGTCGAACCAGCGGCCGTCATCGGTTTCAAGATCGGGCTCGGGCCAATCGCCAGCAAAGGCGTCCACCGCCTCCATGAAGCCCTCGGCCCAGAGCGCACCGGTGTTGAGCAGGTCGGCGGCCTCTTCGGCCGTCATGTGGCCGGCCTCCACCACCTCGGCCCGCGCCGCGTCATCGTAGGTGATCATCAGCGGCGCCAGGCGCACGCCCTCGGGGTCGTCGAGCAGGGCGTCCACATCCAGCTGGTCGGCCAGCACGTTCCAGCGGCCGGTCAGCGCGGTCATGGCCTGCGCCACATCGTCGGGGTCGGCGAAGGCGCGCCCGAAGGTCTCGCCGAACATCGCCGGCAGCCACTCGCTGGGCGGGATCGCGCGCCGGCCGGCCAGCAGTGCGGTGAGGTAGCCATCCACCCACTCGAGCGAGACATCGGCGCCGAATCCTGCCAGCCGGTCGCACAGCTTCTCCAGGGCTTCGATCTCGGCTTCGCTGCTGTTGCGGGGCGGGCGGCTCATGCGGGGCTCCTGGGCGTCTGACGTGCAAGGCCGGCATTGTCGCCGGCTTGCGCGCCGGCGCAGCCGCGTCTGTCAGCGCGCCGGCGCAGGCTGCCAGGTGGGCGGCGCCGGGTGCAACCGGGCCATGCTGAGCACGTCGGCATAGACCCCATCGCGCAGCGCGTAGCCGATGTGGCGGCCTTCGGTGCCAAAGCCGTGGCGCTGGTAGAGCGCGATTGCCCGGGCGTTGTCGGCAAACACCGTCAGCTCGATGCGCAGCACCTGGCCCCAGCGATCAGCCCAATCGCACATCGCGGCCATCAGGGCATGGCCCACGCCCTGGCCCTGGGCCTCCGGGGCGACCGAGATGCCCAGCGTCATCACGTGACGACGCCGCAAGGCCGGGCCGGCCGGGTGCAGGCCGGCGCTGGCCACCACCTGCCAGTCGCCGTGGGCATCAGGCAATTCGGCCACCAGGGGCAGGTCGGCCTTGTCGGGCTCGGCGCCCTCGGTCAAGCGGGTCGACCATTGAGCCAGGCCGGGAAAGGGCAGTTGCATCAGGTTGGCCTGCACATCGGCATGGCCCATGATGCGGACATAGGCAGCAGCGTCGCCCGGCTGGGCGCGGCGGATCCTGAGGGCGGCGGGAGGCGTCATGGGCGGGCTGGGCGGGCTGGGCGGGCTGGGCGTCTGGGCGTCTGGGCGTCTGGGCGGGAGCCTGGCGCCGGCTTCGCACGGCACACGATGTTGCAGCCTGCGCTGGCGCCGCGTCAACTTCGCGAGACCGGGCAGCGGCGTAGCAGACAATGCGCGCCTTTGCCCCCCAAAGTAGACCAAGCCATGAGCATGAAGAAGACCGACCTCGTCCGCCAGCTGGAAAGCAAGATTGAAGGGCAGCGCGCACGCTCGGCCACGCCCGGCCGATTCGGCGGCGCCGCTGTGGCTCCGCTGGACCGCAAGGAGCAGCGCAAGCTGGATGCTGCCGCTGGCCTGGTGGCGTTTGCCTGCAAGTTGCCGGCGACCCTGACCGAGCAGTTGCGCACCCGTGCCGCCACGCATGAAGGCGGCATCAACGGCCTGGTGGCCGAGTTGCTCAACGCCGGCCTGAAAGCCTGAACACCTGAATGCCTGAGTGACCACAGCCGACGGCCGGGCCGCCGGTGCCGCAACCGGGTAGCCGGTTCAGGCGCGCTCGGCCACCCAGGCCGCCACGCCGGCCAAGGCCTTGGGCAGACCGCCGGCATCGGCGCCGCCGGCCATCGCCAGGTCGGGTTTGCCACCGCCCTTGCCGCCCACCTGCTGGGCGACGAAATTGACCAGCTCGCCGGCCTTGAGCCGGGCACCGGGCCGTGCCAGCACATCGGCGGTGATGCCAGCGGCCAGTTGTACCTTGCCGCCGTCGACCACCGCCAGCACGATGGCTGCCGACTTGAGCTTGTCCTTGAGTTTGTCCAGGGTCTCGCGCAGGGTCCTGGCGTCGCCGCCCTGCAGCATTGCCGCCAATACCTTGATGCCTGCCACGTCCACCGCCTGGGCCAACAATCCGTCGCCCTGGGCCGAGGCCAGCCTGCCCTTGAGCGAGATCAGCTCTTTCTCGAGCGCCCGCACCTGATCGAGCACCGCGCCCAGGCGTGCAGGCAGTTCAGCCGGCGTGGCCTTGAGTGCGCCCGAGACCGTGCCGACGGTGTCTTCCAGCGACTGCAGGTAGGCCAGCGCATTGGCGCCGGTCACTGCCTCGACGCGGCGCACCCCGGCGGCCACGCCGCTCTCGGCGACGATCTTGAACAGGCCGATGTCACCGGTGCGCTGCACGTGGGTGCCGCCGCACAGCTCCTTGCTGCTGCCGATGGACAGCACCCGAACCGTCTCGCCGTACTTTTCACCGAACAGCATCATCGCGCCACTCTGCTGCGCATCGTCCAACGCCATCACCTGGGACTGTGCAGCAGTGTTGGACAGCACTTCGGCATTGACGAGGGCCTCGACGCGGCGGATCTGCGCGTCGGTCACCGGCGCGCCGTGGGCAAAGTCGAAGCGGGTGCGCTCGGCATTGACCAGCGACCCCTTCTGCTGCACATGGCCGCCCAGCACCTCGCGCAGGGCCTTGTGCATCAGGTGGGTGGCGCTGTGGTTGCGCACCGTGCGCCCGCGCTGCTCGGCATCGACCTTGGCGGCCAGGCTGTCGCCCACCGCCAGCGTGCCCTCCACCACCCGCCCCTGGTGGCCATACACATCGGCCTGGATCTTGGTGGTGTCGTCCACC
>JAYUQJ010000509.1:0-2765 GCA_043756825.1 Betaproteobacteria bacterium
TCCTGGGTCACGTCGACCCGGCAGAACACGCCCCCCAGTTCGGCCGCCAGCGGCTCGCCCAGCGTGGCGTTCAGGTCGAACAAGGCCACCTTCACGCCGGCGGCGGCCAGCCGGCGGGCGGTGGCCGCGCCCAGTCCCGACGCGCCGCCGGTGATGACTGCAGAGATGCTGGAATCGAGTTTCATGGTCATGTCCTGACAAGAGTGGGCTGGGGATGCCACGGTTGGACCCGCACGCTGGCGCACGCTAACGGCGGGCCGGCCCCACCACCATCGTCCGAATCGACGAAGTTGGCGCCGGCCCCGGCCCGGCTCAACGCTGCTTGCGGCCCGCCTTGTGGGCCTGGCGGGCGGCCTCGTCGGCCAGGCCGGCCGCCAACCCGGCCGCGTGCTCGGCGGGTGTCTCCAGGGTCATCGGCCCGATCGCACCCGACCGGTAATCGGTCAACACCGCCTCGGCCGCCTTCTGCAGGTCGAGCCGCCCGCCGCTGCGCACCAGGCCGCGCTGGCGGGCGATGGCCTGCAGCAGGGGCTCGGCCTGCAGCGCGGCCAACTCGGCGGCGGGCAGCGCCAGCTTGTAGCGCACCAGCAGCCGGTCGGCGTAGCGCGGCTGCAGGGTCTCCAGCAGCTCCAGCGCCACCTCCTGCTCGTCATAGGCATTGCGGCCCACCGCGCCGCTGGCAGCCAGCAGGTAGCCGCTGCGGGGCACGATGATCTTGGGCCACAACATGCCCGGGGTGTCGAACAGGGTCACATCGCTGGCCAGCACGATGCGCTGCTCGATCTTGGTGATGCCGGCCTCGTCGCCGGTCTTGGTGGCCTTCTTTCCCATCAAGGTGTTGATCAGCGTCGACTTGCCGACATTGGGAATGCCGCAGATCAGCACCCGCAGCGGCTTGACCATGCCGCCGCGCAGCGGCGCCAGGCCCCGGCAGGCGGTGATCAGCCGGGCTGCCGGGGCGGTCTCGCCGGCATCCAGGGCGATCGCCCGGGTCTCGGGCCGGGCGTTGTAGTGGGCCAGCCACAGCGCAGTGATGCCGGGGTCGGCCAGATCCTGCTTGTTCAGGATCTTCAGCGCCGGCCTGCCCAGCGTCAGTTCGGCCAGCAAGGGGTTGGCGCTGGCGCCGGGCAGGCGCGCATCCAGCAGCTCGATCACCACGTCGATGCCGGCCTTGACCCGCTCTGCGATGGCCTTGCGGGTGGTGTGCATGTGGCCGGGAAACCATTGAATCGCCATCGAGGGCTGCCTGGCCTGCGGCCGCGGGTGGAAAGCGTTGATTGTCCGGGACTTCTGCGCTGGCCCGGGTCCTGCCCCCCGGGCTGTCTCCTGGGTGCCCGGGGCCCTGCCGTCGACGGCGCCAGAATCCCCGCTGATGCCCTCGCCCGACCCGGCCAGCAGCCCGCTGGCGTCCAAGCTCAGCCCGCCCAGCGTCACGCCCAGCCAGGTGCTGCGCGAGGCGGTGTGCCAGGCCATCGTCGGCGCTTACGCCGCCCGGCTGGTGCTGGTGCGCGCGCCGGCCGGCTTCGGCAAGACCACCACCCTGGTGCAGGCCCGCCAGCGCCTGGTCGAGCAGGGCCGGGACACCGCCTGGCTGACGCTGGACCGGGCCGACAACGATGTGCCGCGCTTCCTGGCCTGCCTGCACCAGGCGGTGGCGGCGATCGTCGGCGAGCTGCCGGCCAGCGACAACCCGCTGACGCTGATCGACGCCCTGGCCCGCCACCCGGCGCCGTTCGCGCTGTTTCTGGACGATTTCGAGCTGATCACCGAACCTGCGGTGCTGGGCCTGGTGCGCGAGATCGTCGACCACCTGCCCCGGCGCGGCCAACTGGTGCTGGGCTCGCGCAGCCTGCCCGACCAGGGTCTGGGCCTGGGCCGGCTGCGCGCGGCCGGCCAGCTGCTGGAGATCGACGCCGAGCAGTTGCGCTTCTCACTGGCCGAGACCCAGCGCTACTTCGCCCTGCGCCATGCCGGCCCGGCCGCTGGCAGCCCCCCACCGGCCTGCCCGCCCGACACCCTGCAGGCGGGGCTGCGGGCCGAGGTCCTAGCCGCCCTGCAGGCCGAGTTGGCGGCCCACCTGCCCGAGCTGCTGCGCAAGACCGAGGGCTGGATTGCCGCGCTGTGGCTGGCCTCGATGGCACTCGACGGGGTGATGGCGCGCCAGGGGTCGGTGGCCGGCTTCATCGGCCAGTTCTCGGGCAGCAACCGCGCGGTGGCCGACTTCCTGGCCGAAGACGTGCTGTCGCAGCAGACACCCGAAATCCGCGGCTTCCTGCTGCGCACCAGCATCCTGCGCCACCTGAACGCCCCGCTCTGCCAGATGCTCGTGCCGCGCAGCGACGCGGCCCGCATCCTGGCCCAGCTGGACGCGGCCAACCTGTTCATCACGCCCATCGGCGCTGCCCGGGGTGGCGGCGCCGGCGGCCAACCGGCCCAGCCCGCGCCGGACCGCGAGTGGCGCTACCACAGCCTGTTTGCCGATTTCCTGCGCAACCTGTTGGCGCGCGAGCAAGCCGAGGGCCTGGCGCGCCTGCACCTGGCCGCCTCGGGCTGGTACGAGTCGCAAGGCCGGCCGGTGCCGGCCATCGACCATGCCATCGAGGGCGGTGACCTGCCGCATGCCGTCTCGCTGCTGGCCGCGCATGCCGCCACCTTCCTGGACCAGGGCCGCATGCGCCTGCTGGCACGCTGGTTCGCCGCCCTGCCGGCGGCCCTGCTGGCAGCCCGGCCGATGCTGCAGATGGTGGCGCTGTGGGCCTGCACCC
>JAYUQJ010000510.1:0-7347 GCA_043756825.1 Betaproteobacteria bacterium
AAGGCCGCCGACACCAAGGCCACCGCCGCTGCGGCCGCTGCACCGGCCGCGGCCGCCAAGCCGGCCGATGCCAAGGCCGACGCCAAGGCCGCCAAGGCCGAAGCCGCTGCCAAGGCCAAGGCCGACAAGGACGCCGCCAAGGCCAAGAAGGACGAGGCCAAGAAGGCTGCCAAGCCTGACGCCGCTGCGTCCGCCGCCAAGAAGTAAGCCAGCGCCGGCCCCCCCGGGCCAGCCGCAGAAACGCCCCGCGATGCGGGGCGTTTTTCATGGATGAGGCGCTGGGCGGGCCGAACACACTCGGGCACCATGCCCGAATTCGACTACCTGATCGTCGGCGCCGGATTCGCCGGCGCGGTCTGCGCCCGCCAGCTGGCCGACGCCGGACGGCGCGTGCTGCTGATCGACCAGCGTAGCCAGATCGGTGGCAATGCCGCCGACCAGCTGGACGCCCAGGGCATCCGCATCCACCCGCATGGGCCGCACATCTTCCACACTAACAGCGAGCGGGTGTTTCAGTACCTGTCGCGCTTTACCGGCTGGCGGCCCTATGTCCACCGCGTGCTGGCCGAAGTGCAAGGTCAGTTGCTGCCGCTGCCGATCAACCGCAACACCCTCAACCGCCTGTACGGCCTGCAGCTCGACGAAGCGGGCGCGCAAGCGCTGCTGGCCCGGGTTCGGTTGCCGCGCGAGCGCCTGCTGACCAGCGAGGACGTGGTGCTGGCCTCGGTGGGCAGCGACCTGTGCGAGAAGTTCTTTCGCGGCTACACCCGCAAGCAGTGGGGGCTGGACCTGAGCGAGCTGTCGGCCGGCGTGGCCGCGCGCATCCCCACCCGCAGCAACGACGACGACCGCTATTTCACCGACCGCTGGCAATGCATGCCGGCCGACGGCTACAGCGCGCTGTTCTCGCGCCTGCTGCGCCACCCGGGCATCTGCCTGCAACTGGGCACCGCCTTTGCCGGGCTGCGCGGGCTGGGCCTGGCGCACCACACCGTCTACACCGGTGCCGTCGACGCCTATTTTGGCCACGCGCTGGGCCATCTGCCCTACCGCAGCCTGCGCTTCGAGCACCAGCACCTGGGCGGCGTGGCGCAGTACCAGCCCTGCGCCACGGTCAACTACCCGAACCGCCATGCCTACACCCGGATCACCGAGTTCAAGCATCTGACCGGCCAGGTGGCGCCCGGCACGTCGATCGTGCGTGAATATCCGCAGGCCGAGGGCGAGCCCTACTACCCGATCCCGCGCGCCGACAACGAGGCGCTGTACCAGCGCTATGCCGCGCTGGCCGAGGCCGAAGCGGGCGTGAGTTTCGTCGGCCGCCTGGCCCAATACCGCTACTACAACATGGACCAGGTGGTGGCGGCGGCACTCAAGCTCAGCGCGGGCCTGCTGGCCGGCAGCTCAAGCCCGGCCGACCTGGCCGCCGCCTGAGGCGGGCAGGCCAGGCTCAGTCGCGGTCGTGGCCGCGGCCATGGCCCTTGCCCTTGCCCTTGTCTTTGTCCTTGTCTTTGCCCTTGCCATCGCCGTGGTGCTTGTCGCGGCGGTCGTCCCACTGCGGGTCGCGGTCATTGCGACGGCCTTCTTCCCAGCGCCGGCCCGGGCCCTGCTCGCGGTACCAGTTGTCCTGCACGAAATACACCGGCACGCCGCAGGCGTTGTAGCGGCCGCAATGCTTGCCCCAGTTTTTCTGGTGGCCCGGCGGCACCCACATATAGACCGGCTGCACCGGCTGCGGGTAATAACGCTGCTGGATGATCACCGGCTGTTGCACGATCACCTGCGGCTGCGGAAAGCGGCCGATGTCGATCCGGCCATAGACCCCGGGCTGGCTGATGCCGATGGACACGCCGATATCGGCCGCCTGGGCAGGTGCGGCCCAGGCACTCAAGCCCACCAGCGCCGCTGAAATCCAGATCTTTGCTTGCATGCTGCAGTCTCCTGTCGGCCCGCAAGATGCAAGCCTCTTGCATTGAACGTGGTGCAGGGCTGCGGCGTTGTCGGACAAGGGCGTAAAGCTTTGTAGGGGCGCACCTCCACCCTGCCGGGCGCCGGGGTCAGATACTCTTGCACTGAAAACGGCAGCGGGCAGCGGCCCTGGATGCCCGGGCCGGCCCATCGCGCAAGCTGCGCGCACCCACAGGAGACCCGGCGTGATCCTCGACTTCATCCCTGAGAGCACCCGTGCCGCGGGCCTGGGCGCATTGATGAAAGGCGCCGGCCTGCTCACGCGCTTCATCCCCATCCCCCAACCCACGCTGCTGGTGGGTGCGGGGTCCAGCGCCCGGCTGGGCGAGTTGATTGCCGGCTTCGGCCACCGCAAGTTGTTGATCGTCACCGGCGCCTTCACCGCGCGCCTGGGCATGATGAAACCCATGACCGACGCGCTGACCGCCGGCGGCGCAACCTGGGTGGTGTTCGACGAGATCACCCCCGACGCGCCGATACCGCTGATCGAGCGTGGCATCGATTTCTACCGCGAGCATGACTGCGACGCCTTGATCGCCTTCGGCGGCGGCTCGTCGATGGACGCGGCCAAGGCCATCGCCATGGCCATCGCCAACCCCAAGCCGCTGCGCGACCTGGCCGGCTACTTCAAGGGCCGGCACACCCCCGCGCCCATCTATGCCGTGCCCACCACCGCCGGCACCGGCAGCGAGGTGACGGTGGCGGCGGTGATCGCCGACCCCGAGCGCCAGGACAAGGTGGTGATCGTCGATCCGCGCCTGGTGCCGCGCATGGCCGCGCTCGACCCCACGCTGATGACCGGCCTGCCGCCGGCCATGACCGCCGCCACCGGCATCGACGCGCTGACACATGCGGTGGAGGCCTTTGTCGGCAACTGGTCCACGCCCACCTCCGACGGCATGGCGCTGGCCGCGGTGGGCCTGATCTTCGCCAACCTGCGCACCTGTTACAGCAACGGCGCCCAACTGGCCGCGCGCGAGTCGATGGCGCTGGCCTCCACCTACGCCGGCCTGGCCTTCACCCGCGCCAATGTGGGCTATGTGCACGCCATTGCCCACCAGTTTGGCGGGCGCTACCACACCGCCCATGGCCTGGCCAACGCCATCCTGCTGCCGCATGTGCTGAAGTATTCGGCCCCGGCCATCACCGCGCGGCTGGCCCGGCTGGCGCTGGCCGCCAAGGCCGGCAGCGCCGACGAGCCCGAAGCGGTGCTGGCCCAGCGCTTTCTCGACGCGGTCGACCGGCTCAACCGCGACCTGGGCATTCCCCTTTATCTGGCAGCGCTGAAGGACGCCGACATCCCGGCGCTGGCCCGGGCCGCCTGCCACGAGGCCCACACCGGCTACCCGGTGCCGCGCTACATGAGCCAGGAAGTCTGCGAGGGCCTGATCCGCCAGGTGCTGCCGCCGGCCGAGTCCCGGGCCAAGCCGATGGCCCGGCGCAAGCCGGCGGGCGCCGACACGCCCGCCGCAGCCAGCCCGGCCCCGCGCAAGACTGCCCGCAAGACCCCCCGCAAGACCATTGCCACCTGACCCCGCCCCATCACAAGTCCGGAGTAACGCATGAAGAAAGTCGTCACCGTCACCCTAGGTTCATCAAAGCAGGATTTCGCCTTCGAGACCGATTTTCTCGGCCACCGCTTTGGCGTGCAGCGCCTGGGCGCCGACAACGACACCGGCAAGGCCTGGGAGCTGATGCGCCGGGCCCAGGCCACGGTGAACGCGGTGGGTCTGGGCGAGATCGGCGACCACTACCAGGTGGGCCTGCGCACGGTGGTCAACAAGGAGACCCAGCGCCTGCTCAATGTCGTCACCCGGGTGCCGGCCACCTCGGGCGCCACCTTGCGCCGCCTGCTGCAGGTGCGCGCGGTGCGCCATGTGCAGCATGCGCTGGGCAGCTATTTCAATAACAACCTGGTGCTGTTCCTGTCGGGCATGCGCAATTACGACATGGCGGCGGCCCTGTCGGACTACACCCCCAACCTGAGCTTTGCCGACGCCCTGTTCCAGACCGGCGCGCCGGCCATGCTGACCTCGCTGGAGCAGCTGGAGCTGTATGCCAAGGGCAGCAAGTGGGCGCTGAGCGGCAAGCCGGGCGAGCTGCTCGAGGCCTCGCTGGCCAGCTTCAAGCGCAAGCGGGCGTCGGCCGAGGTGGCCAAGTCGCATGTGATCGTGGGCACCTTTGCCGAGCTCAAGGCGGTGGGCGGCGCAGCCAATCTGGCCGGCAAGACCCTGATCACTTCGGCGGTGGACGACGAGCGCCTGGCCTATTTCACCAAGTGCAAGGTCAACCTGGTGATCGATGTCTCGCCCAAGCTGTTCGACCGGGTGGTGGGCGTGAATGTGATCGAGGCGATGATCCTGGCCGCGCTGGGCAAGCCGCCCGAGCAGGTGTCGGACGACGACTTCTCCGAGATCCTGGACGAGCTCGACATCAAGCCGCGCCTGCTGCACCCCACCGGCAGCTTCCGCAACATCCGCCGCTTCGCCTTCGTGATCCACCCGCTGAGCCAGGAGTTCATCAAGAAGGGTTTCCCCATCCCCAAGGCCACGCCCAAGTTCGTGATGGACAAGGTCGAGACCCTGGCCGCGCACATGCCGCCGATGGTGTACTGCAAGATGGAGAACATCATCTCGCCCTGCGGCGCCGAGGCCGAAGGCTGGCTGATCACCGTGGGCGGCACCCCCAAGGAGATGCTGGCGCGCAGCCCCGAGTTCACCTACCGGCGCCTGCTGCACGCCTCGCGCATTGCCGAGGGCCTGGGCGCGCAGATCATGGGCCTGGGCGCGTTCACCAAGGTGGTGGGCGACGCCGGCATCACGGTGGCGCGGCGCTCGCGCATCCCCATCACCACCGGCAACAGCTATTCGGCCTCGGGCGCGCTGTGGGCTGCGGCCGATGCGATGAAGCGCATGGGCCTGGTCAAGCCTGCGGCCAAGGGCCAGCGCATCCAGGCCAAGACCATGGTGATCGGCGCCTCGGGCTCGATCGGCAGCGTCAGCGCGCGCCTGATGGCGATGGCCTTCGACGAGGTGGTGATCGCCGCGCGCGACCTGAAAAAGCTCGATGAGTTGAAGGCCTCGATCCTGCTGGACACCCCCGATGCCAAGGTCACCTGCTCGATCGACTACGACGGCCTGCTCGGCGACATGGACATGATCGTCACCAGTACCTCGGGCGCTGGCAAGAAGATCCTCGACATCACCAAGGTCAAGCCCGGCTGCGTGATCACCGACGTGGCGCGCCCGCTCGACCTGCCGCCCGAAGAAGTGGCCAAACGGCCGGACGTGCTGGTGATCGAATCCGGCGAGATCGAGCTGCCCACCCAGGTCAAGGGCATGAAGAGCATCGGTTTGCCGTCGAACGTGATCTATGCCTGCCTGGCCGAGACCATCGTGCTGGCGCTGGAGGGCCGCTTCGAGGTCTTCACGGTCGGCCGCGACACCGAGTGGGAGAAGGTCAAGCAGATCTACAAGCTGGGCCTCAAGCACGGCATGAAGCTGTCGGCCATCTCGGGCGTGAAGGGCGTGTACACCGATGCCGACATCGCCAAGGTGGTGGAGCTGGCCAAGCAGGCCCGCCTGACCTGGCGCGGTGGCAGCGCCAAGGCTGCCGGCCGGGCCGCGCCGCCCGCTGCGCGCAAGCGGACCTCGGGCAAGGCCGTGGCAAGCGCCGAGGCCGCAGCCCCGGCCGCCGCAGCCCCGGCCCCGACCCCGGCCCGGGCCCAGGCTCCGGCCCTATCCAAGCGGGTGCGAGCCAAGCCGATGGCGGCCAAGCCGGCCGCCGCCAAGCCAAGCCCCGCCGCTGCCGAGGCCACCAAGCCGGCACCCGCCAAGAAGGCCCCCCGGGCCCGCAAGCCGGCATCGGCCACGGCTGACAGCGAGGCCGCCGCATCATGAGCGGGGTGCGCCTGAACCCGCTCGATGCGGCCTGGCTGCTGACCGAGACGCGCGCCACGCCCAACCATGTGGGCGGGCTGTTGCAGTTCCGCCTGCCCGACGGCGCGCCGCGCGAGTTCATGCGCGAGTTGATGCACGAGTTTCGAACCCACCGCAAGCTGGTGCCGCCCTGGAGCCGGCGCCTGAAATACGCCTTCAACATGAACCCGGTGCCGGTCTGGATCGAGGACCAGGACATCGACCTCGAATACCACGTGCGCCACGCCGCCCTGCCCTGGCCCGGCGGCGAGCGCGAGCTGGGCGAACTGGTGGGCAGGCTGCACAGCACGCCGCTGGACCTGGCGCGCCCGCCCTGGGAATGCACCCTGATCGAAGGCCTGGAGGGCGGGCGCTTTGCGCTGTTCATCAAGATGCACCACTCGCTGATCGACGGTGTCAGCGGGGTCAAGCTGCTGCAGCGCGGCATGTCCTTCGACCCGGTCAAGAGCCTGGGCCTGCCGCCCTTCTGGGCCAGCGAGCAGGACCCCGCCGCGCGCTCCGGCCGGTCGGGCCCGGCCCCCACGGTGGCCGAGGCCGCCGCCGCCGCCGTGGCCGGCCTGGGCGCCCAGGCCAGTTCGCTGCCGCAGCTGGCGGGGGCTTTTGCCCAGATCGTCAAGCGCATCGGCAACCCCAGTGACGGCCTGGCCCTGCCCTTCGACGCACCGCGCTCGGCGCTGAATGGCCGGGTGCGCGAGAAACGCCGCTTCGCCACCCAGCAGTTTTCGCTGGAGCGCATGCGCAGCCTGGCAGCGGCCGCGCAGTGCACGCTCAACGATGTAGTGCTGGCAGTGTGTGGCGACGCCTTGCGCCGCTTTCTGCTGGAGCGCGATGAACTGCCCGAGAAATCGCTCACCGCCGGCATCCCGGTGTCGGTGCGCCCCAAGGACGACGAAGGCAGCGGCAACGCGATCAGCTTCATCGTGTCCACCCTGGGCACCGACATCGCCGACCCGGCCGAGCGCCTGGCCGCGATCAAGGCGTCGGTCAAGCATGCCAAGGCGCATGTGCAGTCGCTGCCGCGCCAGGCCATGCAGCAATACACCATGCTGCTGATGGCGCCCACCATCGTCACCCTGCTCACCGGCCTGGGCGGGCGCACCCGGCCGATGTTCAACATCACCATCAGCAATGTGCCGGGGCCGGACAAACCGATCTACTTCCGCGGCGCCGAGTTGCTGGCCACCTACCCGGCGTCCATCGTCACCCACGGCCAGGCCCTGAACATCACCTGCCAGAGCTATGCCGGCTCGATGAATTTCGGCTTCACCGGTTGCCACACTTCGGTGCCCAGCCTGCAGCGCCTGGCGGTCTACACCGCCGATGCCCTGGCGGCCCTGGAGGCGGCCATCCTGCCCGCGTCGGCGCAGCCCGGGGCAGCCGATGCCAAGGCCGCTGCCCCGGCCAAGCCGCGCAAGCGCCGCGCGCCGGCCGAGGCCGCGCC
>JAYUQJ010000511.1:0-2754 GCA_043756825.1 Betaproteobacteria bacterium
CTCCTGGTGCGGTGTAGGCGGGGCGTGCGTGCGTGCGCAGTACAAGGCATTCTCCGCTGCTTGCACACCCTGGTTTCCGACAAATTGGCGGCCCGCGCCTGTGCGCAGAGTTCAGCGAGACTCGGCCCATCGCGCTGCGGCGCCACCCACTGCCTACCGCCATGCCCTGTAGCTACCCGCAGCGCCCGAGCGCCGCTGATGAAGACACTTGTTCCTTGCGCAGCGCGCTGTCGCGTCGCCGGCTGATCGTCTGGCTCGGCAGCGCGGGTGCAGCCACGGGCTGCAGCACTGCCGCACCCCTGCCCCAGGCGGTGGTCGATGCCTTCGCGCCCGGCGGCAGGCTGCGCGCCTGCATCAACCTGGGCAACCCCATCCTGGCACGGCGCGCGGGCGACAGCGCCGCCGGCGTGTCGGTGGACCTGTCGCGCGCACTGGCCCAGCGCCTGGGCGTGCCCTTGTCACTGCAGCTGGTCGACGCAGCGGCCAAGTCGGTGGAGGCCGTGAAGTCGGGCCAGGCGGATGTCGGTTTCTTTGCGGTCGACCCGCTGCGGGGTGACGGCATCCGCTTCAGCGCGCCCTATCTGCTGATCGAGGGTGCCTACCTGGTGCGCCAGGGCTCGCCCTTGACCGATAACGCGCAGGTCGACCGGGCCGGCGCCCGGGTGGTGGTGGGCCGGGGCAGCGCCTATGACCTGTACCTGTCGCGGGCCCTGCAGGCCGCGCAGATCCTGCGGGCACCGACCTCGCCCCAGGTCGTGGATCATTTCCTCGCCGAGCAGGCCGAGGTCGCCGCCGGCGTCAGGCAACAGCTGGAGGCCGACGCCCGGCGTCTGGGTGGCCTGCGCCTGCTGCCGGGCCGCTTCATGGTGATCGAGCAGGCCATGGGCGTGCCTGCCGGGCGGGGCGCCGCAGTGCAGGCAGCCTTGCATGCCTTTGTCGAGCAGGCCAAGGCCAGCGGCTGGGTCGGCCAGTCGCTGGCGCGGCATGCGATCCAGGGCGCGCTGGTGGCGCCCGAGGGCTGAGCCGCAGCAGCGCTGCAATGCTCAGTTCGGCTTCACGCCGGCCTTGGTCAGCAGCCCGCCCAGGGTGTCGATCTCGCCCTTGAGGTGGGCCGCCAGCGCCTCGGGGCTAGCCTGGTCGGCGCTCACCGCCGCGATGCCCATGGTGTCGAGCCGGGTGCGCAAGTCGGGGTCGGAAACGGCCTTGCGCAGGGCCGCGGTCAATTGCTCCTGCACCGGCCTGGGCAGGCCCTTGGGGCCATACAGGCCGAAGGAGATGTTGATGTCGAAACCCTGCACGCCGGCCTCGGCGATGGCGGGCAGCGCCGGCAGCGACGGCAGCCGCAGCTTGCCGGCCGCCGCATAGGCCTTGATCTTGCCGGCCTTCACCGGGGGCACGGTGCCCGAGGTCTGGTCGCACAGCAGGTCGACCTGCCCGCCCATCAGGTCGCTCAGCGCGGGGCCGGTGCCCTTGTAGGGGATCTCATTGAGCTGCACGCCCAGCGCATTCATCAGCATCAGCCCGCACAGGTGCGAGGCCGACCCGACACCGGCGTGGGCCAGGCTGACTTTGCCGGGCTGGGCCTTTAGGTAGGTGACCAGCTCGGTCAGGTCCTTGGCCGGGAACTCGTTGCGCGCCACGATCACCATCGGCCCGCTGGTGGCACGGCCGATGGGCTCGAAGTCGGCCACCGGGTGGTAGGGCAGGCCCTTGTACATGGCCAGGTTGGTGGCGTGGCTGACATGGATCATCAGCAGCGTGTAGCCGTCGGGCTTGGCCCGCGCCACCTTGCCGGTGCCGATGTTGCCCGAGGCGCCGGCGATGTTCTCGACCAGGATGGGCTGGCCCAGCGTTTTCTGCATGGCCTCGGCAAACACCCGTGTGATGGTGTCGCCGGGCCCGCCCGCCGCATAGGGCATGACCATCGTCAGCGGGCGCGACGGGAAGTCTTGCGCCCAGGCGCCGCTGCCCAGGCCCGCCCAGGCCAGCGCCAGCAGGCAAGGCATGAAACCCGGCTTCATGGGCGACGCCGGGGCTGCCGCCTTACTGTCAGCATGCATGCTGCCCGCGCTCATGCTGCCCGCTCGCTGGCCAGCAGCCGCTGGCGGATCTCGAGGGGGTCGAGTTCCTGCAGCGGTGGCGCCCCGCCGCCGGCGATGCCCACCTGCGTGGCGTTGAGCAGCATCGAGACCATCACATAGGTGCCCGAGAGCACCGTCAGGTCGATCACCCGCTGTTCGCCCAGCGTGTCGACCGCCCGTTGCCAAAGCGGCCCAGGACTTGCGGCGGCCGCTGGCCACCTCCAACATCAGGTGGAAAAGCTGCCGGCCCACGTCCTCGATGCTGGCCGTGCCGTCGGCGATGGTGCCGGCGTTGACGTCCATCAGGTCGTGCCAGCGCCGCGCCAGGTCGCTGCGGGTGGCCACCTTGATCACCGGCACGGCCGCCAGGCCATAGGGCGTGCCGCGGCCGGTGGTGAAGACATGCAGGTTCATGCCGGCCGCCAGCTGCAGCGTGCCGCAGATGAAGTCGCTGGCCGGCGTGGCGGCATAGGTCAGGCCCTGGGCCTTCAGCTTCTCGCCCGGGGACAGCACGCTCGAGATCGGCGCCGAGCCCGACTTGACGATCGACCCCATGGCCTTCTCGACGATGTTGGACAGCCCGCCCTGCTTGTTGCCCGGCGTGGTGTTGACGCTGCGGTCGACCTGGCCGCGCTGCAGGTAGGCGTCGTACCAGGCCATCTCGCGGACCATG
>JAYUQJ010000512.1:0-2751 GCA_043756825.1 Betaproteobacteria bacterium
CGGCATCGCGCAGCCGCAAGGCCATCGCCAGGCCCATCAGCCCGATGCCGACAAACGCCACCGGGGTAGGCCACAAGCTGCTGTTCAAACCGCCGATCACGCTCATCAGGCAAGCTCCATGCTGCGGTTTGCAGTGGTTTGTTTGAGGGGGCTCAGCGCTGCATCAGCGTGCGGCTGCGGGCGATCGACATCAGCATGCCCAGCGCCAGGCCCAGCGTGACCATCGCGGTGCCGCCATAGCTGATGAAGGGCAGCGGCACGCCCACCACCGGCAGGATGCCGCTGACCATGCCCATGTTGACAAAAGCGTAGGTGAAAAGCGCCAGGCTCAGCGCGCCGGCCAACAGCCGCGAAAACACCGTGGGCGCGCCGGCGGCGATCCAGAGCCCGCGCAGGATCAGCACGACGAAGCCGACGCCCAGCCCGACCACGCCGACCAGGCCGAACTCTTCGGCGAAGGCGGCAAAGATGAAGTCGGTGGTGCGCTCGGGGATGAATTCGAGGTGGGTCTGGGTGCCGCTCATGAAACCCTTGCCGGTGAGCCCGCCCGAGCCGATGGCGATCATGCCCTGGAGGATGTGGAAGCCCTTGCCCAGCGGGTCGCGGGAAGGGTCGAGCAGGGTGCAGACACGCTGCTTCTGGTAGTCGCGCAGCACTTTCCAGTCGACGCCGTCCTGGCACAGCGCGTCGCCGCTGAGCACGATGGCGATGAGGGCCACGCCGGCCAGCAGCAGCAGCGGCAGGATCAGTCGCCAGGGCAGGCCGGCAAAAAAGATCACGTACAGCCCCGCCGCCAGCACCAGCAGCGCGGTGCCCAGGTCGGGCTGCTTGGCGATGAGGGCCACCGGCACCAGCAGCAGCGCCCCGGCCAGCATGAAATCGACCGCCCGCAGCTGGCCTTCGCGCTTCTGAAACCACCAGGCCAGCATCAGCGGCATGCCCAGCTTCAGCAGCTCGCTGGGCTGGATCACCACACCCAGGTCGAGCCAGCGGGTGGCGCCCTTCTTGGTGATGCCGAACAGCGCGGTGGCCATCAGCAAGGCCAGGCCCAGCGCGTAGACCGGCACGGCCAGCGCCATCAGCCGCTGCGGCGGCACCTGGGCGACGATGAACATCAACACCGCCGCCAGCGCCATGTTGCGGCCGTGGTCGACAAAGCGGCTGCCGTGGTCGTAGCCCACCGAGTACATCGTGACCATGCCCAGCGCGGCCAGCGCCAGCACCACCAGCAGCAGGGGCAGGTCGAAGCCGGTGAGCATGGGCTTGAGGCGCAGCCAGGGCGTGGTGTGGCCGAAAGTGGTGCGCATGGGGGTCAGCGGGGGCGCGGTGGTGCGGCGGCTTCGGCGCTGCGGCGCGGCAGCAGCGGGGCGGCCGCCAGCCCGGATGGCAGCATCGGCTTCGGCTTCGGATTCAGCTGTGGCGGCGTGGGGCTCGATGCCGGTGCCGGCGCAGCGGCCAGCGGTGCTGGCACCGCGGTGGCCGGCGTCTGGGCCAGGCCGCCCAGGCCGATCGCCGACAGCGGCAGGTCTTCGGCCCGACGCGGCGTGCCCAGGGGCGCGGCGCTGCGGCCCTCGCGGGTGGCGAGCATGTCTTCCTCGCTGGGCCACAGGCCGGCCAGCAGGTAGTCGAACACCCGGCGGGCGATGGGCGCGGCGGCCGCAGCGCCGAAGCCGGCGTTCTCGACCACCACGGCCAGCGCGATCGTCGGCGCTTCGACGGGCGCGAAGGCGACGTAGAGCGAATGGTCGCGCTGGTACTCGTCCATCCGCGCAGCGTTGTACTTCTCGTTGGCCTTGATGCCGACGGCCTGGGCCGTGCCGGTCTTGCCGCCGCTCTTGTACGGCGCGCCGAGGTAGGAGCGCACGGAGGTGCCTTCCTGCGTTACCGCGTAAAGCGCGCGGTTGATCAGCGCCACGTGCTCCGGGTTGAAGGGCAGCGGCGGCAGCGCCACCCCGGCAATGCGCTTCTTCTGCCGTGTGACCACGTCTTCCACCTCGCGCGCCAGGCGCGGTGCGTAGCGCTGCCCGCCCGAGACGAGCGTGGCGGTGGCGCTGGCCAGCTGCAGCATCGTGAAGTTGTTGTAGCCCTGGCCGATGCCCAGCGAGATCGTCTCGCCGGCGTACCACCGCTGCTGCTCGGGCTTCTTGTAGTAGCGGCGCTTCCACTCGGTGGAAGGCAGCAGGCCGGTGACTTCGCCCTCGACATCGATGCCGGTCTTGCTGCCGAACAGGAACGGCGACAGATGCGCGTGCATCAGGTCCACGCCCATCTCGTTGGCCAGCGAGTAGTAATAGACGTTGCTCGACTTGACGATCGACTTGGCCATGTCGACGGGGCCCAGGCCCTTGTCGCCATGGCTGCGGAAGGTGTGGTTGCCGAACTGGAACGTGCCACCGTCGTTGATGACCGTCGTCGCGCTGCGTTTGCCGCTGGTCAGCGCGGCCATCGCCATGAAGGGCTTGAAGGTCGAGCCCGGCGGGTACGTACCCCGCAGGGCCCTGTTGAGGAGCGGCTTTTCGATGCTCTCGTTCAACTCGCGCCAGCTGTCGGCATCGATGCCGTCGACGAACAGATTGGGGTCGAAGGTCGGCTTGGAGACAAACGCGAGCACCTCGCCCGAGCGCGGGTCCAACGCCACCAGGGCGCCGCGGCGATCGCCGAACATCTGCTCGATCATGTACTGCAGCTTGATGTCGATCGACAGCGACACCTTGTTGCCGGGCGTCGAGGGGTGATTGTCGAGGCGGCGCA
>JAYUQJ010000513.1:0-2746 GCA_043756825.1 Betaproteobacteria bacterium
GGACGACACCATCGGCCACTACTTCGAGCGCCTGCGCCGCGACGACCCGGTGCACTGGCACAGCAATGCCTTCTACGGGCCCTTCTGGTCGGTCACCCGCTACCAGGACATCATGGCGGTGGACACCAACCACGCTGTCTTCTCGTCCGACTGGACCCAGGGCGGCATCGCGCTGTTCGACGGGCCGCTCGACGAGCGGCTGCAGATGTTCATCGCGATGGACCCGCCCAAGCACGACGCGCAGCGCAAGAGCGTCAGCGCCATCGTCGCGCCGGCCAACCTGGCCGCGCTGGAAGCCACCATCCGCCAGCGCACCGCCAGCGTGCTGGACAGCCTGCCGCGCGGTGAACCCTTCAACTGGGTGCAGCGGGTATCGATCGAGCTGACCACCCAGATGCTGGCCACGCTGTTCGACTTCCCGTTTGAAGACCGCCACCTGCTGACCCGCTGGTCGGACGTGGCCACGTCGGTGCCGGGCACCGACGGCGTCACCGAATCGCCGGCCGCCCGGATGGCCGAGCTGGGCCAGTGCGCGGCCTACTTCACCCGGCTCTGGAACCAGCGGGTGAATGCGCCGCCGCGCGGCGACCTGATATCGATGATGGCGCATGCCCCGGCCACCCGGCACATGTCGCCGCAAGAGTTCTTCGGCAACTTGCTGCTGCTGATCGTCGGCGGCAACGACACCACCCGCAACTCGATGACCGGCGGCCTGCTGGCCCTGCACCAGCATCCGGCCGAATGGGCCAAGCTGCGCGCCAACTCAGGCCTGGTGGACAGCGCGGTGCCCGAGATCATCCGCTGGCAGACCCCGCTGGCCTATATGCGCCGCACCGCGCTGGCCGACACCGAGCTGGCCGGCAAGACCATCCGCAAGGGCGACAAGGTGGTGATGTGGTACCTGTCGGGCAACCGCGACGAGACCGCCATCAACGACGCCCAGCGCTTCATCGTCGACCGGGCGCGGCCCCGCCAGCACCTGAGCTTCGGCTTCGGCATCCACCGCTGCGTGGGCAACCGCCTGGCCGAGATGCAACTGAAGATCCTGTGGCAGGAGATCCTGCCGCGCTTCCCCAGCTTCGCGGTGGTGGGCCCGCCCAAGCGGGTGCTGTCGAACTTCGTGCGCGGCTTCAGCGAGCTGCCGGTGCTGCTGCCCGCCTGAGCACCGGCAGCGATCCCGCCCCCTTGGTTACAGTGCGTCACACCGCACCCTGCGTGAAAGCCCGCCATGACCCTGCACCGCCGTACCCTGCTGGCCGCCTCTGGCGCCGCCCTGGCCTCGCCCTTCATCGCGCTGCGGGCCCAGGCCCAGGCGCTGGAGAAAGCCCAGCTCACGCTGGCCGTGGGCGGCAAGAACCTGCTGTACTACTTGCCGGTGACGATTGCCGAGCAACTGGGCTATTTCAAGGCCGAGGGCCTGGACCTGAAGATCGTCGACTTTGCCGGTGGCAGCCAGGCCCTGCGCGCGCTGGTGGGCGGCAGCGCGGATGTGGTGAGCGGCGCCTTCGAGCACACCGTCAACATGCAGACCAAGGGCCAGAAGCTGCGCGCCGTGGTGCTGATGGGCCGGGCGCCGCAGATCGTGCTGGGCGTCAACCCCAAGACCATGCCCAACTTCAAGAGCGTGGTCGACCTCAAAGGCAAGAAGATCGGGGTCACCGCGCCGGGCAGCAGCACCAACGTGATGGCCAATTTCGTGCTGGCCAAGGCCGGCCTGAAGCCGTCGGACGTCAGCATCATCGGCGTGGGCGCGGGCAATGGCGCCGTGGCGGCCATGCGGTCGGGGCAGATCGATGCGATGTCCAACCTCGACCCGGTGATCTCGCTGCTGACCCGCAGCAATGACCTGAAGATCGTCAGCGACACCCGCATCGTTGCTGAGGCCGAGAAGGTCTTCGGCGGGCCGATGCCGGCGGCCTGCCTCTACCTGCCGCAGACCTTCATCGACAAGCACCCGCGCACCGTGCAGGCCCTGGTCACCGCGATCGTGCGCGCCAACCAGTGGATCCAGAAGGCCGGCCCGGGCGACATCATCAAGACCGTGCCCGATAGCTACCTGCTGGGCGACCGCGCGGTCTATATCGACGCCTTCCTGGCGGCCAAGGGCGCGCTGTCGCCCGACGGGCTGTTCCCGGCGGCCGGGCCCGAGACCGCCCGGCGCGCGCTGGCCAGCATCGACCCCGAGATCGCCAAGGCCACGGTCGACCTGCAGGCGGTCTACACCGACGATTTCGTCAAGGCGGCGTTGCTGCGCTATCCGGGCAAGTGACCGCCGAGGCACTGCGCCTGCAGGACGTCTCCTGCACCTTTGTCGCCCGCGACCGGCCGGACCAGCGCTACACCGCTGTGGCCGGCGTCTCGCTCAGCGTCGCTGCCGGTGAGTTCGTCTCGGTGGTCGGCCCCACCGGCTGCGGCAAGAGCACGCTGCTGAACCTGGCGGCCGGCCTGCTGCAACCCAGCACCGGCGATGTCAGCGTCTTCGGCCAGCCGCTGCGGGGCATCAACGCCCGCGCCGGCTACATGTTCCAGACCGAGAGCCTGATGCCCTGGCGCACCGCGCTGGGCAATGTGATGGCCGGGCTGGAGTTTCGCGGCAGCCCGCCCGCCGACGCGCGCGCGCTGGCCCAGGACTGGCTGCGCCGGGTCGGCCTGGGCGGCTTTGGCGACCGCTACCCGCACCAGATGAGCGGCGGCATGCGCAAACGTGCCAGCCTGGCCCAGACCCTGGTGCTGGACCCGGACATCC
>JAYUQJ010000514.1:0-2745 GCA_043756825.1 Betaproteobacteria bacterium
GCGCCACCCGATGCGTGCCGACGTTGCCGGCCAGTTCCAGGCGGGCCAGGTCGACCAGGGTCAGCACCGGCTGCTCGACCGACAGCCGTTCACCCGGCAGCACATGGCGGCGGGCCACGATGCCGGCGATGGGCGCGGTCAGCACGGCGTCGCGCTGGCCCACCTGGGTGGTGGCCAACGTGGCCTGGGCCGCCGCCAGCGCGGCACGCGCGGTGTCGAGCGTGGCGCGTGCATTGTCCAGCGCCATGGCGGAGATGAAGCCCTGCGCCGCCAGCCGCTCGTTGCTGGCATGGCTGCGTTCGGCCTGCAGCAGCGTGGCACGGGCCGACTCGAGGTGGGCCTGGCGCTCGGCGATGCGCGTGCCCAACTCGGCCATGTCGATGCGGCCCAGCACCTGACCCGCGCGCACCCGCGCACCCTCGGCCACGTTGAGTGCCAGCAGCGTGCCCGGCGCCTTGGCGCGCAGCACGGCGGTGTTGGGTGCCACCAACGGGCCGGAAAACTCGATCACCTCGGACAAGGCGGCCAGCGCCGGCCGGACCACCTCGTCGGCGCGAAAATCCAGCGGCGCCGATGCCGCGCCAGCCGGCGCCAGGGCAGCCTGCACGCTGCCGGCGGCCCAGGGCCCGCGCTGGCCCATCCACAGCGCCCCCGCAGCGGCCGCGAACACCACCACCCCCCCGGCGATCAGCCAGCGCTTGCCCATGCCATCAACCTTTGTCCTGGTGCCGCCCGGTTTGAGCGTGCCGGACTTTAGGCGCGAAAGCCGCCCGGGACTGGCGCGCGCGCGATGAAGCGGCCGGCCGGGCAGACCAACTGCAGATCGGCGCGACGGCCGGCGCTGGCGCAGCCGGCAGCCTGGCCTCAGGCGATCGGTGGCACCGGCAACTGCACGTCGCCGCACTGGGCCCGGTGGCGCAGCACATGGTCGATCAGCACCAGCGCCAGCAGGCCTTCGGCGATGGGCGTGGCACGGATGCCCACGCAGGGATCGTGGCGGCCGAAGGTCTCCACCGTGGTGGGCAGGTTCTGCCGGTCGATCGACGGTCGTGGCGTGCGGATCGAGCTGGTGGGCTTGATCGCAATCCGCACCACCAGGTCTTGACCGGTGCTGATGCCGCCCAGCACGCCGCCGCCATGGTTGGTCGCGAAGCCGGCCGGCGTCAGCGCATCGCCATGCAGGCTGCCACGCTGCGCCACCACGCCGAAACCATCGCCGATTTCAACGCCCTTGACCGCATTCAGGCCCATCAAGGCCCAGGCGATGTCGGCGTCCAGCTTGTCGAACAGCGGCTCGCCCAGGCCCACCGGCACGCCGCTGGCGCGCACCTCGATGCGCGCGCCACAGCTGTCACCGTCCTTGCGCAGCGCGTCCATGTAGGCCTCGAGCTGCGGCACGATGCCGGCGTTGGGCGCATAGAAGGGGTTCAGCGGGATCTGCGCCGCGTCCTCGAAGGGGATCTCGATCTCGCCGAGCTGGCTCATCCAGCCGGTCAAGCGCGTGCCGTGCTGCAGATGCAGCCATTTCTTGGCCACCGCGCCGGCAGCCACGGTGGGCGCGGTCAGCCGGGCCGACGAGCGGCCACCGCCGCGCGGGTCGCGCAGGCCGTACTTGCGCCAGTAGGTGTAGTCGGCATGGCCCGGGCGAAAGGTATCGAGGAGGTTGCCGTAGTCCTTGCTGCGCTGGTCGGTATTGCGGATCAGCAGGCAGATCGGCGTGCCGGTGGTCAGGCCCTGATAGACGCCAGACAGGATCTCCACCGTGTCGGCCTCGTTGCGCTGGGTCACGTGGCGGCTGGTGCCGGGCCGGCGCCGGTCCAACTCGGGCTGGATGTCGTCCACCGCCAGGGCCAGCCCGGGCGGGCAGCCGTCGATCACGCAACCGATGGCAGGCCCATGGCTCTCACCGAAGTTGGTGACTCGAAACAGTTCGCCAAAAGTGCTGCCCGACATGCGAATCCAATGAAGGTGAAAAAACAGCCCGGCGGCGCTGGCCGCCGGGCTGCACGGATTGTCGCTGCAGGCGCCCCGCCCGGACGCGTAGGCCGGATCAGCCCGTGGGCGCGTCGCTGCCGGTCTCTTCCACCGGCCAGTCGCGGATATAGGCCTTGAGCATCCGGTTCTCGAAATCCTGCCCGTCCACCACCGCTTTGGCCACGTCGTAGAACGACACCACGCCCATCAGCGTCTTGGCGTCCAGCACCGGCATGTAGCGCGCATGGCGCACCAGCATCATGCGGCGTACCTCGTCGATCTCGGTCTCGGGGCCGCAGGTCAGCGGCGCGGCATCCATCACGGTGCGCACCGTCAGGGTACCTACCGACCCGCCATTGCCCACGATCGCGGCGATCACCTCGCGGAAGGTGAGCATGCCGATCAGGTCACCGTAGGACATCACCACCAGCGAGCCGATGTCATGGTCGGCCATGGTCTGCACCGCCACGGACAAGGCCTGTTCGGGTGCGCAGGTGAACAAGGTGCTGCCTTTGACGCGAAGGATGTCGCTGACTTTCATGGCTAGGGTTCTCCTGGGGCCTGGGGGTTCGGGGCCGGCCAGGCGGGGAGCTGGCGCGACGTGTGCGGACTAAAAAACATAGCACACTATGCGGCACTGCAACCACCAAAGTGATGCCTGCGCCATGCCTGGATACAGCGATCCCGGGTTCGACACCATTGCGCTGCATGCCGGCGCCACACCCGACCCCAGCACCGGCGCCCGCGCCACGCCCATCCACCTGAGCACTT
>JAYUQJ010000515.1:0-7297 GCA_043756825.1 Betaproteobacteria bacterium
TGAGGTCGTTGTCGTCGCTGCGGATGGTGGGCTTGTTGGGCGGGATCACCACGGTCTCGAGGCCGTAGATCTCCTGGAATTCGTAGGCTTCGGTATCGGCCGTGCCGGTCATGCCGGCCAGCTTGCCGTACATGCGAAAGTAGTTCTGGAAGGTCACCGACGCCAGGGTCTGGTTCTCGCTTTGAATCTGCACGCCTTCCTTGGCCTCGACAGCCTGGTGCAGGCCGTCGCTCCAGCGCCGGCCCGTCATCAAGCGGCCGGTGAATTCGTCGACGATGACGACTTCATTGTTCTGCACCACGTAGTGCTGATCGCGGTTGTACAGGTTGTGGGCGCGCAGCGCGGCGTACACATGGTGCATCAGCGCGATGTTGGCGGGGTCGTACAGGCTGGCGCCTTCGGGCAGCAGGCCGGCTTCGGTCAGCAGCGTTTCAGCACGCTCATGGCCGCCTTCGGTCAAGAAGACCTGGTGCGTCTTTTCATCCATGGTGAAGTCACCGGCTTCGATGACACCTTCACCGGTGCGCAAGTCTTCTTCGCCGATCTGCTTTTTCAGCGCCGGCACGATGGCGTTGATGCGCACGTACAGCTCGGTATGGTCTTCGGCCTGGCCGCTGATGATCAGCGGCGTGCGGGCTTCGTCGATCAGGATTGAATCGACCTCGTCGACGATGGCGAAGTTCAGGCCGCGCTGCACCCGGTCGCGCAACTCGTAGACCATGTTGTCGCGCAGGTAGTCGAAGCCGAACTCGTTGTTGGTGCCGTAAGTGACATCGGCGCCGTAGGCGACCTGCTTCTCCTCGCGCGACAGGCCGGGCACGTTGACCCCCACCGTCAGGCCCAGAAAGCCGTACAGCCGCCCCATCCATTCAGCGTCGCGCCGTGCCAGGTAGTCGTTGACCGTGACCACGTGAACACCCTTGCCGGACAGGGCGTTCAGGTAGACCGGCAGCGTGGCCATCAGGGTCTTGCCTTCGCCGGTGCGCATTTCGGCAATCTTGCCGCTGTGCAGCGCCATGCCCCCGATGTACTGCACATCGAAGTGGCGCATCTTGAGCGAGCGCTTGCCGGCCTCGCGCACCGCCGCAAAGGCCTCGGGCATCAATTCGTCCAGGCTGGCACCCTGGCTGACACGCTGGCGAAACTCATCGGTCTTTGCGCGCAGCGCCGCGTCGTCGAGTTTCTCGAACGCGGGCTCCAGGGCATTGATCTGGCCCACCACGCGACGGTACTGCTTGAGCAAGCGGTCGTTTCGGCTGCCGAATATCGAGGTAAGTAGCTTGGGCAACATCGGGTTTCTGGAGGCCAGGGTCGGGGGGGCGACACCACCGCAGCCGAGGCCGGACAGCAATGTCTTGGAAGGGAGCTCGCACAGGATGCGGCGCCATGCGACAGATGAGGCCGGCGCCTACCGCTGCAAGTGCCGGCCGGCGCGCCGCTCGAAGCGCCACGGCGTCGATACCGGCAGCCGGCCTGCACCTGCACCTGCACCTGCACCTGCACCTGCACCTGCACCTGCACCTGCACCTGCACCTGCACCTGCACCGGGCCCGCCATTGCGCAGCGCGGGGCCGTCCAGGCAAAGTCCGGAAGTCTATCATCGGGTGTCGACGGCCCTGGCCGCCCCGCCAGCCCGGCAAAGCCGGGCAAGGTCTGCGGTCATGCACCACCCTGAACCGGGCAAGCGCCCGGCAAGCATCCGAGCAACCCATGGCCCCACCGCCTTCTGGCAAGCCCCCCCATAGCGCGCCCCTGCCGCCCGGCACCCGACCGATCGGACAGGCTCTGGCAGCCAGCGAGCCGCTCGCCGCGCTGTCACGCCGCCTGCGTGAGTCGCAGCTGCGCCTGGAATCCGTGCGCGTGCTGCTGCCGCCAGCGATGTGGCAATTTGTCAAGGCCGGGCCGATTGACGAGACCGGCTGGACCTTGTTGGCCACCAATGGCGCGGTGTCGGCCAAACTGCGACAAATGGTGCCGGCCCTGGATGCCCACCTTCAATCGCAAGGCTGGCCCGGGCCACCGGTACGGGTGAAGATGCTGAGCCCGGGTGGCTAAGTCTCAGGCAACGAGATGGTCATGTGCATCCCTTTATGCGAAGGACGACTAACGCCCTGGGCCGGTCTTCTTCATGCCATCGCTCGCCAATGAACTCCCGCCAGTCCTGGCGGGCTTGGCTGATCCAGCGCTGGTGACGCATCGGTCAGATTCTGGGTGGACTGACCGCCAGGGGGTAGGTTTGATCGTGGGGGGTGTCGCCGAAACTCGCACGCACAGGCGTCGGATTGCCGCGAAGCCAGTACGCCCGTCGGCGACTCATGCCCCTCGACTACCGGTCAAGATTTGTTGATGCCTGGAACGTCTCGCCAGCCTCTGCTTGGCCAACGGGCTGCACAGAGAAGCCGGCCGAGATGTGCGGCACCAGGTGATCGGCGGTGGCGCAGGCCCGACCCCAAGCGCCCCGCCGACAAGCAGGACAAGCGCAGCGTGGTGCCCATTGACCCCGCCGACGTGGACACCTGGCTCTACGCCAGCACGCAAGAGGCTACCCAGCTGGTGCGTCTGGCACCCGCCGAGGCCTTCATTGCCGCCCCGGCCCTGCCGGACACCCCGCTGCTGCCTTAGCCATGCGCGGCATCACCTCCACCCAAGGCATGAAAAACCGTGGCGCCCTTGGGATATTCCCCGGATGGCACAACAGCCGTCTGTGCCAAACTCCTGGCTTGACATGTTGCATCGCACCATTTGCGCCGCAATCCACCCTGCCACCCACGCATCCTGCCACCCACGCACCATGAGCAGCCTTGCCGCACCGTTTGAAGTGGTTGACCTGGCCCGCTACCAGGCGGCCGAGTTTGCGCACGAGCGGTCGATTTTGGCAACGGTCTACCGGGTGGTGCCAGGCAGGTTGATGCGCTTGGTTGAGGACTTCTGCGCCGGCTTTGTGCTGCGCTTTGTGACTCGCCACACACGGCGCCTGGCCCAGCAGGCGGTGTGGTTCAGCGGCGCGCTGGTGGCGATCGAGCAGCTACCTGCCGATCACCTGCTTGACCCAGAGGACATGCTGCGCGCCCAGCTTGACATGATGGAGCTCGGCCTGACCGAGATTGCCCGGGGCGCCACCGGCATTGCCAACAATGTGGAGCGCGCGCGCAGGCGGCCGGGCCTGTTCACGACCGCATTGCGGCGCATGGCCACCGCTGCCAACGAACTGCGGCTGGAGGTGCGCGGCTTCAAGGGCGCCTTGCAGGCCCACGATGCCAATGTCTCAGCGCTGCAGCATGCGCGCCGCGTGTGCACCACCGCTGCTGAGCTGGACGCCGAGCTGGCCCGCGCGCTGGCCTGAGCATGGCCGCTGGTGAGCGGCTGATCCGGGGCGTGGTGGCCACCGACCCTACCTTCATCAAGTCGCTCAAGCGCATCAAAGACCCGGCCCGCCAGGCCGAGATCACCGGCGCTTTGCGCTGCTTGCTGCTGCTGGACCTGGACGCCGCACCCGCCAAGCTGCACCTGCACCAGCTGGTGAACAAGGCCGTGGCCTGCACCCTTCCACCGGTGCGCAAGGTGGCCCCTTGGACCCTGCATGTCACAGCCGATGACCGCTACAAGGCCAGCTTCACACTGGAGGCCGGCGTGGCCTACATGCGGCTGTGCGACGAGCACGATGTGATCGACAAGAACCCATAGCGAACCACCCGCCACCCGACAGCCCGCCTTGAGCGGGCTTTTTCATGCCGCCACTCACCCCAAGAGCGGGATAACCGCCTTGCGCCCGTGCCGCTTGGCGTCAGCGTGAAGTCGTCGAGCAGCACGCCGCCCCCTTGCGCCCCGCCGCCGGCCAACAGCGCCAGGGCCCAGGCCAGAGCCAGGCGCATCGGCCAGTGACTCTGCGGTGCCGGAGGGCTTGTGATATCCGAAGTGGTATCCAGTCCGAATTCAGTCGTCTTTTGGTGAGTGGTCACTACCACCAACGGTTCGAAATTGATTGGTGCCGACTATCCGAATCGAACGGATGACCTACCGCTTACAAGGCGGTTGCTCTACCAACTGAGCTAAGCCGGCTGCCTGTCTAGCGATGAAATTCTAGAGCCCGGCGCTGGGGCGCCTTGCATTACTTGATGCGTTTGAGCGACGGCCGCGCACTGGGCCCACCCGACGGCGGCTCAGGATCAGGCTCTGGCGCGGGGGCTGCTGCGGGCTTGTCACTGCCCGGGCTGGGTGCCAGGCGCAAGCCATTGCGGGCCGACTCGTCCGCCGGCACCGCTGCAGGCAAAGACTTCACTGCGCCCGCGGGGGTCGGAAATGCCATGCCCTGACCATTCTCGCGAGCATAGATGGCCACCACATGGTCGACCGGCACCACGATGTCGCGAGAGATCCCGCCGAACCGGGCCCGGAACTCGATCTGCTCATTGCCCAGCTTCAAGCCGCTGGTGGCTTCAAAGCCCACATTGAGCACGATCTCGTTGTTCTTGACATATTCCATCGGCACCTGCACCACCGAAGTTACATGCACCGCCACATAGGGCGTGAAGCCGTTGTCGGTGCACCATTCGTGCAGTGCACGGATCAGGTAGGGGCGGGTCGAGCTGCCCTGCTCGTCGGGGGGGGGCGGTTTGTTCACGGATACCCCTTGGTCGGTGACGGTCCAGGCATGGACTTCGCCTTACTTGCGCATCACTTTCTCGGACGGCGTCAGGGCCTCGATGTAGGCTGGCCTCGAAAAAATGCGCTCGGCATATTTCAACAGCGGTGCCGCGTTCTTGGACAGGTCGATGCCGTAGTAATCCAGCCGCCACAGCAGCGGGGCGATGGCCACGTCGAGCATCGAGAAATCATCGCCCAGCATGTACTTGTTCTTCAGGAAGATCGGCGCCAGCTGGGTCAGGCGCTCACGGATCTGCGAACGCGCCTTCTCCAGCAGTTTGTCACTGACCTTGACGCCGCTGCGGGCCTCAAGCAGGTTGACATGGGCAAACAGCTCTTTCTCGAAATTGAACAGGAACAGGCGCACGCGGGCCCGCGCCACCGGGTCGCCAGGCATCAGCTGCGGATGCGGAAAGCGCTCATCGATGTACTCGTTGATGATGTGCGACTCGTACAGGATCAGATCGCGCTCAACGAGGATCGGAACCTCGTTGTAGGGGTTCATCAGCGCGATGTCCTCGGGCTTGGCGAACAGATCCACGTCGCGGATCTCGAAGTCCATGCCCTTCTCGAACAGCACAAAGCGGCAGCGGTGCGAATAGGGGCAGGTGGTTCCGGAATAAAGCACCATCATGAGGGTGGACTCCTGTTTGGGCGTGCGCCTGGCAAAGGCTGGCGCGGGGGTTGAACTGGCGGGTGCCCGGGACACAAAAACAACTGCGCGCAGCGTGCCGCGAAGGCTTGGCGCTGCGCGCTCGGCCCGACCCCGGCAACGCCACCGGGCCCGCAGCCTGAAACAGGGATTACTTGATGTCTTTCCAGTACGAGGCGTTGAGACGCCAGGCCACCAGGGTGAAGATCGACAGGAACAGAAGCACCCAAACGCCCATGCGCACCCGCTGACTCTGGCCCGGCTCGCCCATCCATTGCAAGTAGGCGACCAGATCAGCCACCGCGATGTCGTAATCGCCCTTGCTCATCGAGCCCGGTTTGGTCATCTCGAAGCGCTTGAACACCGAGAGGGACTTGGACGGATCGTGCGGGTCTTTTTCTACTTCAAAGACCGCGCGCTGTTCGCCCTGCATCTCCCACAGCACGTGGGGCATGCCTACCGCCGGAAAGACCAGATTGTTCCAGCCCGTGGCCTTGGTCTCGTCGCGGTAGAAGGTGCGCATATAGGTGTAGAGGTAGTCTGCACCGCTGCCGCCGTTACCGGCGCGCGAACGGGCGATCACGCTCAGGTCGGGCGGCTGGGCACCGAACCAGGCCTTGGCATCCTTGGCGCTCATGGACACCGTCATCAGCTCACCGACCTTGTCGCCGGCAAACAGCAGATTCTGGCGGATCTGCTCTTCGGTCAGGTCGATGTCACGCAGCCGGTTGTAGCGCATATAGGCCGCCGAGTGACAGTTGAGGCAGTGATTGACAAACAACTTGGCGCCATGTTGCAAGGCAGCCATGTCGGTGACCCGGTCCTTGGGAAACCGGTCCAGGGCCGGGCCGCCGTCTTTGGCCAGCGCCAGGGATGACAGACCGGCAAGCAGCAGGACGGCGGCCAGTAGGCGAGCGATGGTTCTCTTCATTTTCTAGCGCTCCTGCGTCAGTGGGCCACGAAATTGACGCGGTCAGGCACTTGTTTGAAGGTGCCGATCGTGCTCCACCAGGGCATCAGCAGGAAGAAGCCGAAATAGAACAGCGTGCCAATTTGAGCGAGCAGGGTGCCGAGGTCGGACACCGGCTGGATGCCCAGGTAGCCGAGCACTGCGAAGAAGCCCACAAAGGTGCCGTACAACACCTTGTGCCAGGTTGGGCGGAAGCGGATCGACTTGACCGGGCTGTTGTCCAGCCAGGGCAGGAAGAACAGGATGATGACCGCGCCGCCCATCACGACCACGCCCCAGAACTTGGCGTCGAATGTCTTGAGCAGTGCAATCATGATCACCGCGCCCACCGCGATGGCGATGCGCGCCTTGCCTTTGACTGCCAGCAAGGAGATCAGGCCCGCGATGCCGATGATTCCGCACAGCACGTTGACCATCGGATCGGTGGTGGCGCGCAACATCGAGTAGTAGGGCGTGAAATACCACACCGGGGCAATGTGTGCCGGGGTCACCAGCGGGTCGGCCGGGATGAAATTGTTGTACTCCAGGAAGTAGCCGCCCAGCTCGGGTCCGAAGAAGATGATGGCGCAGAACACCATCAAGAACACGCCCACGCCGAAGATGTCGTGCACCGTGTAGTAAGGGTGGAAGGGGATGCCGTCCAGCGGGATCTGGGTCTTGGGATCCCGCTTGGTCTTGATTTCGACGCCGTCTGGATTGTTCGAGCCCACCTCGTGCAGCGCGATGATGTGCGCCACCACCAGACCCAGCAGCACCAGCGGCACGGCGATCACGTGGAAGCTGAAGAAGCGGTTCAGCGTGGCATCGCCCACCACATAGTCGCCCCGGATCAGCAGTGCCAGGTCGGGACCGATGAAGGGCACCGCCGCAAACAGGTTGACGATCACCTGCGCGCCCCAGTAGCTCATCTGGCCCCAGGGCAGCAGGTAGCCAAAGAAGGCCTCGCCCATCAGGCACAAAAAGATCAGGCAGCCGAAGATCCAGACCAGCTCACGCGGCTTGCGGTAGCTGCCGTAGATCATGCCGCGGAA
>JAYUQJ010000516.1:0-7290 GCA_043756825.1 Betaproteobacteria bacterium
CGCCATAGCCCGGGCTATGGCTGCGCTTTGCGTCTAGATCGAGCACGTTTTGTGGCGTTGCTCGGTCACGCTCGAAATCCTCTCAGTCTCTGAGGCCAGGCTGGCCTGCCGGCGCCAGGCGCCCGGCAGGGTCTTGGCCAGCCGACCCTGCAACCGGGCCGCACCGGCACCTGCACCTGCACCTGCACCTGCACCAGCACCGGCACCCGCACCTGCACCAGCCCGGCCGGCTAAGGCCGGGCCGGGGGCCTGTCCCAGTCCGGCCCATGCACCGCCTGGGCATACAGGCGCACGATCACCGCGCCCAGCACCCCGTGCAGCACATCGCCTTGCGCCGCCCGGCGCGAGATCACCGCGCTGAGCAGGTTCTTGGCTGCCAGGTCGGCCAGTCCCAGGGCCACCCAGGGGTTGCGCTGCAGCGGATCCAGGGCGGCCAGTTCGGCCTTCAAGGCGCCGATGCGATCGGCCAGCCACTGCGCAGCGAGCTCGCCTGCCAAACCGCCGGGCACGCCGGCCGGTGCCTTGTCCTGGGCCTGGGCCGGGGCCACGCCTGCGGGTGGATCTGCCGGCGCGGCATCGGCGGTGCCGGCATCGTTGCGCAGCAGCGAGCGCAGGTAGGAGTAGCCGTTGTCCACCCCGCGCAGGCGGCTGTCATTGGCACGCCGCTCCAGCACGTCGAGCTTGTCGCGCACGGCGGCCTCGCCAAATTCGCTGAGCAGACCGTCGAGCTTGGACTCGCGCACCCCCAGTGACTCGGCACGCAATGCCAGGTGGGCATCCACCGGCCCGCCACCGGCCTCGCGCAGCCGCGCCGGCGGGCGGCGCCGGCGCACCGCGAATTGGGCCTCCATCACCGCCCTGCCCTGCCGGTGCTCGATGAGTTCGACCTCCAGATCAGTCTCGCGGTTGATTTCGTCGATCGCGTCCTTGACCCGTTCGTTCTTGAACTTGCGCCATTCACGCCGCTCGGACCCGGCCGGTGTCGGGCTGAGCGCATCGGCCCACCATTGCACCGGCTTGCGGCTGGTCAGGCCTGACGGGTTGTCGCGGTAGCGGGCGCAGACCTCGTACAGCGCAAGGGCTGCATATGTGCCCAGCTTGGCCAGGATATCGAGGTCGATACGGGCCCAGCGCGCGGGCTCTTTCAGCGCGGCCATCAAGGTCGGCGGGTAAGACCAGGACACCCAGTTCTCGCCGTGCCGGATTTCGATGGCCACCTCGGACAGCATCGAAAAGCCGCGCCACTTCACACCCTCGCCCGGTGCAGTGGATTCCCAATCGACCTCGAGGCCGCGCATTTCACGCAGATAACGTTTGGCCGCAGTGCGGTCTTCGCCGCTCGACCCGGTGGTGCGCAGGATCGCCGGCAGCGGTGCCTCGAACATGAAATCGGCGGGCGGCATGGCGCCCATGGCCTGCAGGCGCGACTGGGCCACCTGCAACAAGGCGTTGTAGATGCGGCGGCCGGTCAGGGTGACGCGTTTGGCACGCGGTACCAGCACGATCATCTCGTGCGGCTTGCGCAACTCGCCACCGTCGGCGGGCATGGCCGCAGCAGCGTCGGTGCGCTTGTTTGCAGGTGACGCGTCCATGCCGGATCATATGTCCATCGTCGAATGGACGCGACTACTGACTCGCTTCGCGAGATAGGCGGTTAGAAGCCGGACAGTTGAAGGAAACTTGCTTGTCCGCAGCCGGGTAAAACCTGGACATCAGGCAGACCCCGAACCGCATCGCTCGCCGGGGGCCGGGCCAAACCACCGAAAGCGCGGCACTGTGGTCCAACGGAGACCGTTTGGCGCCGAACCGTCACGGTGACAGGCCCCTGCTGGCGAGCCCCGGTTGGTGCATGGACGGCAAGCGGTAAAAACGCGGACACAAGCGGTAAGGCACTGGACACAAGCGGTTATCAAGCGGACAGATCATCGCAAAAAATCATGCTAAGTACTTGATTATAAACAATATTATAACTTATCCACAGCTGCTTAATCTCTTCAATGAATTAGAGTTTCTTTAAAGAACCTCGGGGACAGGCTTGGATATCAGACACCCAAACCCTTCAAGACTGGTGCAACGGGGCCATCTGAACGGTTCAGCAAGCGCCACTGCTTCCGTTCATCGAATTTTGTCAGCAGCGTCGCATAATCGGTTGTCACCCGAATATTGAGGACTGAGTACATGGACCCCAAGAAGCCCGCTGGTTCAGAGGCCGCACGATCGGCCGTGTTCCCGATCCGGCGCCAGTCCTTGGCCGACATAGAACTGCAAGCCGCGCGGATCGCCGCGATGATGAGTCAGATCCGCGCGACCATGCTGTCACCTTCGTCGGTAAAGACGGCGCCCAGTGTCAGCGCCGCGCAGCTGGCGGTAATGTGCGGTGTGGACAAGAGCCGCATCGCCTACCGCATGACCCGGAGCGACCTGCCCGAGGGCATGATGTCGGGCAACCGACGGGAATGGTCGATGGCCGATGCCCGCACCTGGGTCAAGGCGTTTCGGGGCCAGCATCTGCGGCCAGCACAAGCCGCCGGCATCACCATCACCGTGGCCAACTTCAAGGGCGGCGTGGCCAAGACCACGTCGGCCGTTACCTTGGCCCAAGGCCTGTCGATGCGGGGCCACCGCGTGTTGGTGGTGGACCTGGACCCACAGGGGTCGGCCACCACCTTGTTCGGGGTGTTGCCCGACGCCGAAGTGGAGCCTGAGCACACCGCGATGCTGTTGTTCGCGGGCAGCCAGGACGAGCTGGGTTATGCGATCCGGCCCAGCTACTGGCCGGGCATTGACCTGGTCTGCGCCGCGCCATTGCTGTTTGGCGCCGAATTTGCCCTGCCGGCGCGGCAGACCCGTGATCCGGGCTTCGAGTTCTGGCGTTGCCTGGACCGCGGCCTGGACCAGGCCCGCGCCGATTACGACGTGATCGTGATCGACACCCCCCCTGCCCTGTCCTATGTCACCATCAATGCGCTGATGGCGGCCGACGGCGTGATCATGCCGCTGCCGCCGTCAGCGCTGGACTTCGCCTCGTCGGCCCAGTTCTGGGATCTGTTCAGCGATCTGTGCAACCAGCTTATCCGCAGCCGAGGACAGGACAAGACCTTCGAGTTCATCGACGTGCTGCTGTCGCGGGTGGAGGCTTCGGACGCAGCCAGCTCGGTGGTGCGGCAGTGGGTGCTGGAGGGCTATACCGAAAAGGTCCTGCCCATCGAGATCCCCAAGACCTCGGTCACCGCCACCGCGTCGGCCGAGTTTGGTACGGTCTACGATCTACCGCGGGGCGCGATGAATGCCAAGACCTTTGCCCGCGCACGCGACGCTTACGACCGGATGTGCGAATTGATCGAGCAGCAGATCGTGGCGGTGTGGGCGATGCAAATCGACCAACTGGGAGCCTGAGATGGCCAGCAGCAAACTCTCCGCCAAGGCCGCCAGGCTGGATTTCAGCAGCCTGCCAGGCACCGGCGCACCAGCCGCGCTGCAGCCCGCCGCCGCGCCGGATTCGGGGCTGCGGCCCAAGACCGCCCCGGGCGCCATGATGGCCTACGCCAACGATGCCCGCTCGGAGCTGATGCGCGAGAACGAGCAATTGCGCAGCAAGGCGGCCGACGCCGATCAGGTAAGGGGGGCTTTGCAAGAGGCTCTGGGCGACCTGGCGCAGTGGGAGGGCGCCAAGGCGGCGCGCCTGATCGACCCGAGCTGGGTGGCGCCCAGCCGCTTTGCAAATCGTCACGAATCGAACTACGCCGGGCCTGAGTACCTGGCCCTGCGGGCAGAAATCGAAAGCGCGGGCGGCAATGTGCAGCCCATCAAGGTGCGTCGGCTGGCTGCGCCTGGGGCCGGTCCGGTGGGCTTCGAGGTGGTGTTTGGTCACCGGCGTCACCGTGCCTGCCTTGAGCTGGGCTTGCCGGTGCTGGCGGTGGTAGACAACCTCGACGACCGCGCCCTGTTCGTAGAGATGGACCGTGAGAACCGGGTGCGCAAGGATTTATCGGCCTGGGAGCAGGGCATGATGTACCGCAGGGCGCTGGCCCAGGGCTTGTTTCCGTCCAACCGCAAGCTGGCCGAGGCCATCGGTGTCGACTTGAGCGCCCTGGGCAAAGCCCTGGCCCTGGCCGATCTGCCTGAGGCCGTGGTGCAGGCCTTTCGATCGCCCTTGGCGCTGCAGTTTCGCTGGGCCAAGCCGCTGAACGAGGCCTTGCGGGCCAACCCGGATGCGGTGTTGCGCCGGGCTGCCGACTATGCGGCGCAGGCCTCTGCCTGCCCTGCGCGCGAGGTTCTGGAGGGCTTGCTCGGCGCTGCGAAGCCAGGGGTGGAACCGTTCCACCCCTCGCAGGCCTTGGCTTTGGTGTGCGGCGGTTTGCCAGCGGGCGAGCTTTCAAGCGGCGCTCGGGGCGAGATAAAGATCAGCATCAAGGCGGGCTGGGTACCTGCCGACCGGCTGGCCGCACTGGCCCGACTGATCGAAGGCTTTCTGCAGGATAAACCCAGGGCCTGAGCTTCGCGCCCCGAGGCGAGCGCGGGGTGGAACCGTTCCACCCCCTGCCTTGCCAGCGGCAAACCTCGGGCCGTGCGGCGCAGCTGGCCAAGGCAGGGCGCCGGGCATCAACCCTGGGCCAGGTCTGGGGCCGGTGCTTCGACCTGGGCCAATTTGTACCGGGCGGTCGTGCGCGGGTTGGCATGTCCCAGCCCTCGGCTCACCCCGGTCAAGGGCAGGCCCTGCGCCAGCGCCTGGGCGCCGCAAGCGCGGCGCAACCAGTGCAAGCTGGCTCGCGCCGCGCTGGCGCTGTCGTGCGATGGCAGGTCGCTGGCCTTGATCGCCTTGTTCAACCAGAGCTTCATCGAGCCATACAGCGGCCGGTAGCTCACGCCCTGGGCCGGACGGCTGATGCTGGCCAGCAGCGGCAAACCTGTATGCCTGTCTACCGCGTCCCAGCCCAGGCCGCGCGCACCCAGGTAATGCGCCAGGGCGTGCTCGGCCCGGCTGGGCAGCGGTATCAGTCGTTGCCGCCCGCCTTTGCCGTGAAGCTGCAATTGCCAGCGCTCGCCCAGGGGCGCCAGGTCGCCCAGCCGCGCGCGCAACAACTCGGCGGCGCGCAGACCGGTGGACTCCAGAAAGTGCAACAGGAACACCATGCGCGCCGCCGCCGGCTCGCTGGCTGACCAGGCTTCGAGATGGTCCAGGATCGCCTTCCATTGCTGGGGCAGCAAGACCCGATCAGGCAGTTCATCGCCCGCCTGGGCCGGCATCTGGCCTTGCTGCAGCTTGCGCCAAGGGTTGCCTTGCAGGTAGCCCCGGGTGGCCAACCAGGTAAAGCACGCGCTGAGCACGGCGGCCGCATGCTGCTGGCTGCGCAGGCTCAAGGGCCCCGAGAACGGGCGCCAGGCCGCATCGCCCAGCGGCGCGCTGCGGTGGCCTGTCCAGTCGGCGGGCGGGTCTCGCAGCAGCGCCTGGTAGGCCAGACAGGCCTCGGCATCACAGCGGCTCAAGGTCAAGGACCGTTGGTCCAGAAAAAGCAGAAACCGCGCCATTTCGCGCCGGTAGGACTTGGCGGTGGCATCGCTGCCAGTATGGGCGAGCAGCCAGCTGCGCACCGCCTGTCCATCAGCCAACAGGTCACGCGACGCGCCGTCCGCCAGCTGCGGGCCGATACCGCCCGAACAGGGGTGCTCGGTATCTGCCAGGGTCGCTGCGGCAGTGCCGCCCGGCAGTGGCAGGGCAGGGCGCGCTGGCCCGTACCCGACGGCGTGTGCAGACCGCAGCCCGACCCCTGGCACTGGCAGCAGGCGGTCAGCCGGTGCGCCAGCGATCAGCGCCGCCAGTTGCCGGCCCCGGCTGGCAACTGGCCCGCTGGCTGACGGCAGGCCAGCCACTGGCAGACAGGCGCCGGGCATCACCTGCGCCAGGCGTTGGCGCAGCCCCTCGGCCTTGCCCACGCCGATCCGGGGGATGCTTGTCCACCAGCGACCGCCGGCCTGAATCCGGGCCTGCAGATCAGACAGCCAAACCAGGCCGCTGGCGTTCAGTGACCGGCAGAGATGCCCGGGGAACCAGTCATCCAGGCGATGGCAGGGCAGGGCGGTTTCAGTGACGGCGCCGGTTGAGCGAGCCGGTGCGTAAGTGATTGTCACCATGATGGTTTTTATCTTGCGGTCGCCACATTCAAGAATGTAAGCGTTTTTTGAACATCAGATAAACGCCTCACTGGTTTAATGAAGGTCAGCCTCCGCACGCATCGCTGCACTTGACCCAAACGCCCGCAGCGGCTTGCGCCCGCTGGTGGGCTGTCTTCAAAGATGCCGGTGTGTTGGCGCGCCGTGCTGCCCGGCTGCGCCATCGTCGCGCTGGACTGCCGCAGTGCACAGGCCTGCGCCCCGGTGCGCTGGCTCAGGTCCCGATGGCCCTGTGCCGTCCGGGGCCTGCCGGGGCAGACCAGGTCAGCGCGTCAATGACGCTCAGCCGCGCCGCGCCGCCTCGATCGCGGCGATGTCGATCTTGGTCATCGGCATCATCGCTTCGAAGGCGCGCTGGGCTGCAGCGCGGTCGGGGTCGGTGTAAGCGGCGATCAGCGCGCGGGGCGTGATCTGCCATGACAGACCCCATCGGTCCTTGCACCAGCCGCAGGCGCTGGCCTGCCCGCCGTTGCCGACGATGGCATCCCACAAGCGGTCGGTCTCGGCCTGGTCGTCAGTCGCCACCTGGAACGAGAAGGCCTCGCTGTGCTTGAAGGCCGGGCCGCCATTCAAGCCCAGGCAGGGCAGGCCCATCACCGTGAATTCCACCGTCAGCACCGCGCCCTGCTTGCCCGACGGGTAGTCGGCCGGCGCGTAATGGACAGCGGACACCGCGCTGTCCGGAAAGGTATCGGCATAAAAGCGCGCCGCCTCCAGGGCCTGGCCCTCGTACCAGAGACAGATCGTGTTCTTACTGGCCATGGTGGCTCTCCAGTTTCGGGCGGGCAGGGGCTGGGCTGCGCAGTCACCGCAGCCGGTGGCTGCACAGCCTGACCGCAAGCGTAAGTCAGCCGGCGCGCGCTGTCAGCCTGGCCGGCGGTCCCGCCGCCTGGGCTGCCCCGCCGGCCTGCGGGCGGTCGCGGTCCGCCTGCGAGGGCCGACCGGATGCAAGACAGCAGGTCGATCCGGTTCAGCCGCAGCGCGTGCCCCGCCCCGCTGCCTGATCGGCTGCCGACAGCGCATCTAGGAGCCTGTCGGGCTTGGGGCGTCGATAGCGAGAAGCGGCCCCAGCGAGGACAGTTTTTGCCGGATTTGCAGGCCCATAGTTCAACTATGGGA
>JAYUQJ010000517.1:0-2742 GCA_043756825.1 Betaproteobacteria bacterium
TGAATCGCTTGCGCCACTTAGGCCGTGTGGTGAGGATTGACGATCAGCGCCGCACCAAGCTCTTGTGCTGCGCCGGCAAAGTCACTCAACATCAGCACACCTTGCTCGTCGTCGCGTGTGGCGACAAATTCTTTGCAGACCAAGTTCATGCCGTCGTGCAGGCTTGTGACCAAACACAGATCGGCGGCACGGTACAAGGCATCGACGGCGGCGCGATCATGGTGCGCATCGAGCAGCGTGATCGGGGCCGCGCCAAAGGCCTCAAACCTGGCGTTGATGCGGCGCACTTCGCCGTACACCTGGGCCCGGAACGCGCCGTGCTCTCGGGCAGCGCGGTACGGCTGGGCGACGCCACCTGGATAAAACGCAGCCGGCCCTTCCAGCCTGGCTGGCAATCGAGCAGATGCTCGACGGCGCGCAGCCGCTCGACCAGCCCCTTGGTGTAGTCGAAACGGGCGTGGGATCGCCGGGCGTTTGCCTGTAGGACGAACACGCCAGCGCCACCTGGGGCCGGCGCTGGCCGCCGTCACCCGGGCCTTGTGTTGTCTGCGCGGGCGGCGCGTCAACAAGCAGGCGCCTGCAAGGCCGGCGTGGCGGCATCCTGGTCGGGGCTGCGGTGGGTAGTGCAGGGCCGGGGGGCTGGCCGGGCGCTGGTGCGGCGGCAGGGTGTCATGGCGTTGCTCGGGCCCACCACCGCACCCACCGGCAGTAGAACGGGCGGCCGCGCCAGCGCCACGCCGCAGCGGCCAGAATCCGCCACCAGGCTGGCGTGCAACCACACGGCCAGGCCCTGCCCCGCCCCTGCACCCGCCAAACCCACCCTCCTGGACTTTCAATGACCGTCAAACCCGAATCGCTGGGCATGTGCTCGCAGCGCCTGGCCCGCCTGGACCGATTTCTGCAAGAGAAGTACATCACCCCCGGCCGCCTGCCCTGCGCCCAGCTGCGGGTGATGCGGCAGGGCCAATTGGTGCACCAGTCGGTGCTGGGCCACGCCAATCTGGAGACCGGCCAGGCGCTGGCGGCGGACAGCATCGTGCGGATCTACTCGATGACCAAGCCGATCACCAGCGTGGCCTTCATGATGCTGGTCGAAGAAGGCCTGGTGGCACTGGACGACCCGGTGCACCGTTTTATCCCGTCCTGGCGCGACCTGCGCGTCTACCAGGCCGGCATGCCGGGCGCCTGGCAGACCCTGCCCACCGCCGCGCCGATGCGCATGATCGACCTGCTGCGCCACACGGCGGGCCTGACCTATGGTTTTCAGGTGCGCACCAACGTGGACGCCGCCTACCGCAAGGCCCGGGTCGAGCCCTTCGAGCAGGCGGCCGGGCTGGAGGGCTTTGTCGAAGGCCTGGCCCGCATCCCGCTGGAGTTCTCGCCCGGCTCGGCCTGGAACTACTCGGTGGCCACCGATGTGCTGGGTTATCTGGTGGGCAAGATCTCGGGCATCCCCTTCGAGGATTTCCTGCAGCAGCGCATCCTGGGCCCGCTGGGCATGGTCGACACCGCCTTCCACGTGCCCGACGACAAGGCGGCGCGATTCGCCCAGTGCTATCAGCTTTCGTCCGAGGGCAGGCTGGTGCCCAGCACGCTGGGACGCAACTTCCGCGAGAAACCCGGCGCGCCGTCGGGCGGTGGCGGGCTGGTGTCCACGGCGGCCGACTACCTGCGCTTCTGCGAGGCAATGCGCCAGGGCGGGGCGCTGGGCGAGGTGCGCCTGCTCGGCCCCAAGACCGTGGCCCTGATGCGCGCCAACCACCTGCCCGGTGGGCGCGACCTGGCCGATCTGTCGGTGTCGATGTTCTCGGAAGTCACCTACCAGGGCGTGGGCTTCGGCCTGGGCTTTGCGATGACCGCCGACGTGGCCAAGACCGGCGTGGCCGGCTCGGTGGGCGAGTACTGGTGGGGCGGCGCGGCTTCCACCGCCTTCTGGATCGACCCGGTGGAGGACATCAGCGTGGTCTTCCTGACCCAGTTCATGCCGTCCTCGCTATACCCGATCCGGCGAGAACTTCGCACCTTGATCAATGCGGCGATTCTCGATGCCAAGGCCTGACCTTCGTTTCACTGGAGACCTGACCATGTTGCCCTTGCACTTTCAATCGGCCACCCAGATCGCGCGCCAGATTGCGGACGGCACGCTCAGTGCGCGTGCGGCGCTGGAGCATTTTCTCGACCGTGTCGACCGGCTCAACCCGGCCATCAATGCGGTGATCCTGCAGGACCGTCCGGCTGCCCGTGCGCGGGCCGATGCGGCGGATGCGGCGCAGGCCGCCGGCCAGCCTCTGGGCCCGCTGCACGGCGTGCCGATGACGGTCAAGGAGAGCTACGACCTGTCCGGCCAGCCCAGCACCTGGGGCGTCCCCGAGCTGCGCGACAACATCGCCACTGAAGACGCACTGGCGGTACAACGCCTGGCCGCGGCGGGTGCCAATGTGTTTGGCAAGACCAATGTGCCGATCCGCTTGGCTGACTTTCAAAGCTACAACGTGGTCTACGGCACCACGGACAACCCCTGGAAACAAGGCCACACGCCGGGCGGCTCGTCAGGCGGCTCGGCCGCCGCGCTGGCAGCCGGCCTGACCGGGCTGGAGATCGGCAGCGACATCGGCGGCTCGATCCGCAACCCGGCGCATTACTGCGGCGTGTTCGGCCACAAAGGGACCTGGAACCTGATGCCAACCCGGGGCCATGCGCTGGACGGGGTGCTCAGCCCGACCGACATCGCGGTGATCGGGC
>JAYUQJ010000518.1:0-2739 GCA_043756825.1 Betaproteobacteria bacterium
GCGCGCTGCACCTCGGCGCATTTGTCCACATAGGCCGGGAAGCCGAACAAGGGCATGAAGATCCTCGGCTTGCCCGGGATGTTGGCGCCCAGGTACCAGCTGTTGCAGCCCAGGTAGATGGTGCGTGCGGCCACCGCGTTGACATGGGCCACCCAGGCCGCCTGCGCCTCGGGCCTGGCCTCGAGGGTGCGCAGGCCCTGCGCGTCGAGTGCGCTGACGGTGTCGGCGATCCACTGCACCTGGTGCTCGATCGCGACGATCACATTGGTGAAGGCGGCGGTGGCGCCCGGGCCCGAGATGATGAAAAGGTTGGGAAAGCCGGCCACGCACAGGCCCAGGTAGTTGACCGGGCCGGCCTGCCACTGGTGCTGCAGGCGCACGCCGCCCCGGCCGCGCAAATCCAGGCGCAGCAAGGTGCCGGTCATGGCGTCGAAGCCGGTGGCCATCACCAGCGCATCCACCGCAAATTCCTCACCCCCGGCCACCAGGCCGGTGGCAGTGAAGCGCTGGATCGGCGCGGCCTGCAGGTCCACCAGCCGCACCTGGGGCAGGTTGAAGCTGGCGTAGTAGCCGGTGTCCACGCACAGGCGCTTGCAGCCTATCGGATGGCTGGGGCACAGCCCGGCGGCCGTGACCGGGTCCTGCACGATCGAGCGGATCTTGTCGCGCACGAACCCGGCCGCCAGGTCATTGGCCACCGGATTGACGATCAGGTCATTGAAGGTGCCCAGCAGGCCGAAGCCGCCGATCTGCCAGCGCTCTTCGAACATCGCTTCACGCCGCTCGGCCGACACCGACAGCGCCGAGAAGTTGTTGGGCGGCAGCATCGACCCGAAGCCGCCCATCATGCGGCGGTTGCGCGCGCGGAAAGCCGGGTAGTCGGCCTTGACCCGGGCCTCCAGCGCACGGTCCAGCGGGCCGTTGTGCGCCGGCACCGCGTAGGTGGCGGTGCGCTGGAACACGGTGAGCTGCGCCACCTGGGGGGCGAGGGTGGTGATCACCTGCACGCCCGACGACCCGGTGCCGATCACGCCGACCCGCTGGCCGGCCAGGTCGACCGGGTCCTCGGGCCAGGCGGCGGTGTGCAGCACCCGGCCCTTGAAATCTGCCAGCCCGGGGAAGTCGGGCTGGTTGGGGGTGGACAGCGGCCCGGTGGCCATCACCAGGTAGCGGGCTGTCCATTGCCGGCCGTCCCGGGCCTGCGCCACCCAGCACTGCGCGACTTCGTCGAACTGTGCGCCGGTGAGCCGGGTGTCGAGCAGGATGCCGTCGCGCAGCGCAAAACGGTCGGCCACATGGTTGGCATAGGCCAACAGCTCGGGCTGGGCGGCGTAGCGCTCGGTCCAGCACCAGTCCTGCTGCAGCGCGTCGTCAAAGCCGAAGGAGTACTCCAGGCTCTGGATGTCGACCCGCGCGCCCGGGTAGCGGTTGTGATACCAGGTGCCGCCCACCCCGCTGGCGGCGTCGATCACCCGCGCCTGCAGGCCGCGCTGGCGTGCGCTGTGCAGCATGTAGAGACCGGCAAATCCGGCGCCCACGATCAGCAGGTCGAGCGGTGGGGTGGGCGGGGGCATGGTCAATCTCCGGGGCAGCAGCAGCGTCGCGCCAAGCCGGCGACAAGCCTCACAGCCTGCCGCCCTGGCGCCAGCGGCGCCGTCACCGCCGGGACTCTGGCCGATCCCGCAGGGCCGCAGCGGCCGGGCCAGGCCGGCCACCGACCCGTGGCCAGGCGTTGACCGCTACAAGCGGTAGATGCGTGCCGCGTTGTCATGGAACATCGCCTGCTGGTCGGCCGCGGTGTAGGCGGCGGCCAGCTTCTTCATCGCGTTCCAGTAGACGCCATAGGCCAGCGAGCGGCGGTCCACCGGGAAGTTGCTCTCGAACAGGCAGCGCGCCGGGCCGAAGCAGGCGATGGCGTGGCGGTACCAGGGCGCCTGGGCCTCGAGCAATTCGTCGGACGTGGGCGGCAAGGCGCGCTGGTGCCAGCCGTAACCGTTGTCCGGCATGGCCAGGCCGCCCAGCTTGGCCACCACATTGGGGCAGGCGGCGAGGGTCTCGATGTCGCGCTGCCACTGCGTGAAGATGGCCTCGCGCTGGCCGGCAAAGCGGCCCACGCCCAGCGGCGTGCCAAAGTGGTCCAGCACCAGCGTGGTACCGGGTACCGCGCGGGCCAGCGCGGCAAAGTCGGCGTTCTGGTGGTGATAGTGCCAGCTGTCGTAGGTGTAGCCCTGCTCGCCCAGCAGCGCCAGGCCGCGGCGGAAATCGGCATCGGCAAACAGCCCCGGCGGCGCGCGGCCCGGGATGCTCAGCGCCTCGGGATGGGGGTCGCAGGCGCCGGCATGGCGAATGCCGCGAAACAAGCCGGCGGCCGCGGCCTCGTGGGCCTGCAGCACCTCGGTCAGCTGCGCCGGGGGCAAGCGCAAATCGGCATGGCCGACGATGCCGGCGATCACCGCGCCGCTGCCACCGCCCTCCCGGCCCAAGCGGCTGGCACGGGCGATGCGCGCGACGAACTCGGTCTCGCCCACCGGACGCAAATGCTCGGGGCCGTCGGGGCGGTAGCTGGCCCGGCATTCGATGAACACGGTCTTGTCGATGCGGTGGCCGCTGCCCGTGTCGGCCCACAGGTCGGCCAGCAGGTAGGGCGTGCGGCCCAGCGCGTCGGTCCACAGGTGGTGGTGGGGGTCGATGAGGGGCCGGTCGGGGTCGATCGCGGCTTCTTGAACCTGGTTCAGCCAG
>JAYUQJ010000519.1:0-2738 GCA_043756825.1 Betaproteobacteria bacterium
GAAGAACAGCGCGTACAGCAGGCCGTGGGTGGCATGGGCCGCCCGCGCCTGCCAGGCGGGCATGGGCGGGTCGACGGGCGGACGGTGCGACAGGCGCCACAGCAGGCGCAGCGCCGACAGCGCCAGGATCGTCACCCCGGCCCACTTGTGATAGTTGTATAGCTTGAGCCGACTGGGCGAGACCGGCAGATCGGCCATGTAGATACCCACCCCAAAGGCGCCCACGATCATCAGCGCCAGCAGCCAGTGCAGCAGGATGGCGACGGCGCTGTAGCGCCCGTTGACCGCGCTGGCGGGTGGTGCGGGTCTTGGCATGCAGCGCAGTGTGTCGGTCAGGCGGGTCCGTCAGGTTCAGGCGGCTTGACCCGAAGATTCAGAATTTTTCAACTTTCAAGCATTCTGAATTCGTGAAATTTCAGTGATCCAGCAGCGCAGGGCCGCACCACAGGCCCTCGCTCAAGGCCCGCAGATGCTGGTGCAGGTTGGCGCCCAGCAAGCGGTGGCGCAGCGCAAAGTCCAGGGTCGCCAGGCTGGCGTCAACCGTCATGCGGCCGGCCGCAGCATGGTCCAGGGCCTGGGCCAGCGGCATCAGCGTGAAGCTGTCCACTTCGCCGTCCTGGTTGCGCGGCGCCAGGCCGGCCGGCAGGGCCAGGTCATAGACGCTGACCTGTTCGCGCTGCAGGCCCTCTGCCACGTCGCGCAGCACCGCAAAGCGACGGCCGGGCCGGATGCCGGCCATCTGCGCCGGCAACAGGCCGGCTTCTTCCCGGCCCTCGCGCAGCAATGTCATCGCAGGCGTCTCGCCCAGGGGCACGCCGCCGCCGATCAGGTTGTCGAGCAGGCCCGGGTCGACCGCCTTGTCAGGCGCGCGGCGGGCGATCCACAGGTGGCTGGGCCGCTGGTCGGGGCCGACCACATAGCCGTTGCAGTGCGCGCCACAGGTGAGCGTGCCCCAGAAGCGCGCGGCTGCGCGTTCCAGGCTGGCCAGCACTGCGGGCGCGCCGGCCGGTCCGAGCGCAGGCAGCGCGCAAGTCTCGTTGCGCCAGGCGCGCACCCGGCCGGCCTGGTGCAGTTGGCGGTTGATGCGGTCGAGAAAGGCACTGCAGTCGGCCGCAGGCAGGCACAGCAGCACGCCGCGGTCGGTGATCTGCAATGCGTCGGGCCAGGCTGCCAGCGTCGGCAGATCGGCCCGCGCCACCGCACCCGCCAACCGGGCCTGGCCCTGCGCCAGGATGTGCAGCGGCACCCGGCTGGCCGGGTCGTGTGCCCGCGCCGCGTCGAGTGCCGGCCAGGGCCCGGCCGGGCCAAGCGGCGCCGGGTGGGTTGGGGCGGGGGGCGGGCGCAGGGGGTCGGCCATGATGGCCCGATCTTGCCACCCGGTGCGGCCGGCCTGGGGGTGTTGCGCCGCCGGGGGCGCCCGCACCGGCCCGCCGCCGTGGAGCGGGGGGCGGGGGGCGGCGCGGCCTGTCTCAGGCCCAGGCCTGTTGCAGCAAGGCCAGCACCTGGCCGGCGTCGCTGATCTTGCGCGGGTTGGTGTGCACCCAGGGATTGGCCATGGCCTTCTGGGCGATGCCGGGCAGGCGCTCGCGGTCGATGCCCAGTTGGCCGATGCGGGTGGGCAGGCCCAGGCTGGCGATCAGGGCCTCGATCTGGTCGGCGGCATCGCCGCCGGCCTGGCCCAGCGCGGCGGCAATTTCGGCCATCGGCGCGGCGCAGACCTCGGCATTGAAGCGCATCACCGTGGGCAGCAGCACGCAGGAGGTGATGCCATGCGGCACGGCGGCATCGGCGCCCAGCGCATGGCCGATGCCGTGGCTGGCGCCGTATTCGGTGCGGCGGATGCTGGTGGCGGCCAGCCAGGCGCCCATCTGGCCGTCCAGGCGCGCCTGCAAATCGGCCGGATCGCGCCGGTAAGCGCCCAGCGAGCGCGCCAGCAGCCCCAGCGCGCGCACGCTGGTGGCGTCGATCAAGGGCTGGGCATTCACCGAGCACAGCGCCTCTACCGCATGGTCCAGGGCCCGCACCCCGGTGGACAACCACAAGCGGTCGGGCGTGTGCAGGGTGATGCGGGGGTCGAGGATCACGGCGGCCGGGCCGATCAGCGCGCCGGTGTAGCCCTGCTTGGTGCCAAAGCGGGTGTCGGTACAGCCGCCCAGATCGCTGAACTCGGCGCCCGACAGGGTGGTGGGTACGGCGATCTGGCGGCAGGGGGGCGGCCCCGGTTGCGGTACCACGCGGCTGCCGTCGGCGGCCACCCGCATATGCCAGTCATCCAGTTGCTCGATCTGCGTCAGGCCCTGGGCCAGCGCCACCAGGGCCACCTTCACCGTGTCGATCACGGTGCCGCCGCCAATGCTGACGATCAGGTCGGCCTGGGCCGCCCGCACCGCTGCCGCCAGGGCGATCACGCTGTCGCGTGGGGTGTGCTCGGTGCATTCGTCGAACCGCCCGACCACCCGGTCCTGGATCTGCGCCAGGGCGCTGGTCACCGCGCCGGTCTTGCGGTTCAGGGTGCGACCTGTCACCACATAGATGCGCCGTGCGCCGCGCAGCGTGGCCTCGCTGAGCAGGGCGTCGGCGGCCGGGGCGCCAAAGTGCACCCTGTCCTGGGCCAGGAAGTTGAAGACACCGGTTTTCATCGTGCAAGGGCTCGGTTGGGGCAGGGCAGGCGCCGGGAGGTGTGGGCACTGGCATTGGCGCACAGCCCGCTGCCTGCCGCCATCCGGGCGTCTGCGGAG
>JAYUQJ010000520.1:0-7266 GCA_043756825.1 Betaproteobacteria bacterium
TGCGCTCGCTGGTGCTGCGCTTCTCGGAGGCCGACGCCCAGGCCATCAAGGACATCGAGCGCACCACCAACCACGATGTCAAGGCGGTGGAATATTGGCTCAAGTCGCGCTTCAAGGGCCATGCCACGCTGGTGGCGGCCGGCGAGTTCGTGCACTTTGCCTGCACCAGCGAGGACATCAACAACACCAGCCATGCGCTGATGCTCAAGACCGCGCGCGCGCAGGTGCTGCTGCCGGCGCTGGACGACATCCTGGCCCGGCTGCGCGCGATGGCGGTCGATCTGGCCGACCTGCCCATGCTCAGCCGCACCCACGGCCAGACCGCCAGCCCCACTACCGTGGGCAAGGAGGTGGCCAATGTGGTGGCCCGCCTGGCGCGCGCCCGGCAGGCGATCGCCGATGTCCGGCTGCTGGCCAAGATGAACGGCGCGGTGGGCAACTACAACGCCCACCTGGCGGCCTACCCCGATTTCGACTGGCCAGCCTTCAGCCGCACGGTCGTGCAAGACCGCCTCGGCCTGCACTTCAACGCCTACACCATCCAGATCGAGCCGCATGACTGCATGGCCGAGCTGTTCGACGCCGTCACCCGCTGCAACACCATCCTGATCGACTGGTGCCGCGATGTCTGGGGCTATGTCTCGCTGGGCTATTTCAAGCAGCGCCTGAAGGCCGGCGAGGTGGGCTCATCGACCATGCCGCACAAGGTCAACCCCATCGATTTCGAAAACGCCGAGGGCAACTTCGGCCTGGCCAGCGCACTGCTCAGCCACTTGAGCCAGAAGCTGCCGATCAGCCGCTGGCAACGCGACCTGACCGACAGCACCGTGCTGCGCAATATGGGCGTGGCGCTGGGCTACAGCGTGCTGGCCATCGATTCGCTGGCCAAGGGCCTGGGCAAGCTCGAGACCAACCCGGCCGCGCTGGCCGCCGACCTGGACCACGCCTGGGAGGTGATGGCCGAGGCGGTGCAGACCGTGATGCGCCGCCACGGCCTGCCCGAGCCGTATGAGCAGTTGAAGGCCTTCACCCGCGGCCAGCCCATGACGCGCGAAACGATGCAGGGCTTTGTCGCCGCGCTGGCCCTGCCGGCCGACGAGAAAGCGCGGCTGCTGGCGATGACGCCGGCCAGCTACACCGGCCTGGCCGCCGACTTGGCCCGCAGGGTGTGATGGGGCCATGGCGATGCTGACCTTCACTGAGCAACTGCAGGCCGCCGAGCGACGCAATGGGTCGATGCTGTGTGTCGGCCTCGATCCGGAGCCGGCCCGATTTCCCGGCGCCTGGCAGGGCGATGCCTCGCGTATCTTCGATTTCTGCGCGGCCATCGTCGATGCCACGCACGACCTGGCCATCGCCTTCAAGCCGCAGATCGCCTACTTCGCGGCGCACCGCGCCGAGGACCAGCTGGAACGCCTGATCGCCCACATCAAACGGGTGTCGCCTGCCGTGCCGGTGATCCTGGACGCCAAGCGTGGCGACATCGGCAGCACCGCCGAGCAGTATGCGCAGGAGGCCTTCGGGCGCTACCAGGCCGACGCGGTGACCCTGTCGCCCTTCATGGGCCTGGATTCGCTCACACCCTGGCAGCGCCATGCCGGCAAGGGCCTGATCCTGCTGTGCCGCACCAGCAACCCGGGTGGCAGCGACCTGCAGGCGCAGCGCCTGGCCGGCCCTGACGGTGCCCCGGGCGAAATGCTCTACGAGCATATCGCCCGCCTGGCGGCCGGCCCCTGGAACACCACCGGCCAGCTCGGCCTGGTGGTGGGCGCCACCTTCCCGGGCGAGATCGAGCGGGTGCGCGCGCTGGCACCCAGCTTGCCGCTGCTGATCCCGGGTGTGGGCGCCCAGGGCGGCGACGCCACCACCACGGTGCGTGCCGGCTGGCGCGGTGCGGTGGACGGCCAGGGCCGCAGCCACACCACCGGCGCGGTCATCGTCAGCTCGTCGCGGGCGGTGCTGTATGCCTCGGCCGGGCCCGACTTTGCCGCCGCCGCGCGCGCCGTGGCCGATGCCAGCCGCCAGGCCCTGAACGTCGGCCGCTGATCCGGCCCCGGCGCGTCATGGCCCGACCCCCGAGCGCCGAGACCGACCAGGACGCCCTGGCTGCGGTGGTGGCGCCCTTCCTGCGCCGTCTCTACGCCGTGTTGATGCTGGTCTGCGCGCTGGGCGTGGGTTTTGCGCTGGCTTTGCCGCGGCCCCTGCAAACCCAGGCCAGCCTGTTGATGGCCCTGGGCTACGGCGTGCTGGGCCTGTTGTGCTGGGCCGGCTGGCGCGCCCCGGCCCGGCGCGCCCAGGCCCTGCTGGCGGCCGTGTTGCTGTGCGGCTTGTTCGTGCTGGCGCTGGTCAGCCTGGGCAGTGGCTGGGGCCTGCTGATCCCGGGGCTGGCGCTGAGCAGTCTGGCCGTGTTCGTGGCACACCTGGCCGGGCCGCCGGGGCTGGGCCGCCTGGTCACGGGCCTGACGGCGGTGATGCTGGCCGGCCTGGGCCTGGCCGAAGCCCAGGGCTGGTGGGGTCTGCGCACCCCGGCCGGGGTGCCGCCCTTGGGTTCGCGCCTGGCGCTGCAACTTGCGGCTGTGGCCGCCGGTGCGCTGCTGGGCCAGGCCATGAAGCAGGTGCTGCACCAGCATCTGCAGGCGGTGCGGGCACGTGAATCGCGGTTTCTGACCCTGCTGGGCATGGCCGCCGGCGCGTACTGGGAAACCGATCCCTCAGGCTGCCTGACCCAGCTGTCGCGGCGCGACGGCCACGGCCCGTTCGCGCTGGTCGGGGCCGGCATCGGCCAGCCGGTCTGGGCGTCAATGGCCTGGCAGTTCAACGCCGAGGCCGCCGCGCAGTTGCGCAATGCCCTGGGCCAATGCCAGGCGCTGGCCGACCTGCCGCTGCACTGGCGCCAGGCCGACGGCGGGCAGCGCCACGGCCTGCTCAGCGGCGAGCCACGCCACGATGCCCAAGGCCGGGTGATCGGCTACTGGGGCATCGTGCGCGATGTCAGTGCCGAGCAACAGGCGCGCCTGGCCCTGTCGCAGACCGAATGGCGCTACCGGGATCTGTTCAACCGCATCCCCACTGCACTGCTGGTGCACAGCCAGGGCCGGGTGATCGAGGCCAATGCCGCCGCCGCCAGGCTGCTGGGCTACCCCACGCAGCAGCCGCTGATCGGCCAGGCCCTGCTGGCCCGCCATGTCTGCAGCGACGACCATGCCCGCGCCCAGCAACACCTCGACGCTGCCGCGCAGTTGCCGGCGGGCAGCGAGATGGCGCCGGCCGACCTGAACCTTCTCACCCTGCGCGGGCGGGCGCTGCAGATCCGGGCCCTGACGGTGCGCACCGACCACCCGGGCCAGGCGGCGCTGTTGACGATCTGCATCGACGAATCGGCCCAGCGCGCCGCGGCCCAGGCGCTGGAGCGCTCCAAGGCCCTGCTGTCACAGGTGGTGACGCTCAGCCCCGACATCATCACCCTGTCCGACCTGGACACCGGTCGCTATGTGATGGTCAACGACAGCTTTTGCCGCCTGCTGGGTTGGCAGCGCAGCGAGGCCGAGGGCCGGACCTCGACCGACCTGGGCCTGTGGCGCGACCTGACTGACCGGGCCGAGTTGGTGCAGGCGATTGAGCGCGACGGCCTGGTGCAGGACCGGCTGATTCCATTCGTCACGCGCGAGGGCCAGGAGTTGCCCTTGCTGATCTCGGGTGTGCGCTTCGACAGCGAGGGGCAGCGCTACCTCTTGCTCAACGGCCGCGACCAGACCGAGACCCAGCGGGTGCAGCAGGAGCAGGCAGCCGTGCTGACGCATGCCTCGGTCGGCATTGCCTTCACCCGCGACCGCCGCTTCGTGCTGGCCAATGCCCGCTTCGAGGCGATGTACTGCTGGCCCCGGGGTGGCCTGGCCGGCCTGCCGATCGACGCGCTGTGGTCCGATCAGGCCCACTTCCAGGCCTTGCAGCAGGCGGTGGCGGCGCCCCTGGCGCGGGGCGAGGCGATCGACATCGAGCGCCAAGGCCAGCGCCGCGATGGCAGCAGCTTCCGGGTGCGCTTGCGCGCACAGGCCGTCGACCCCGTCAAGCCCACCGTCAGCGGCACCATCTGGGTGGTCGAGGATGTGACCCGTGCGCACCAGGCCGAGCAAGACCTGGCCCAGGCCCGCGACGCCGCCGAAGCCGCCAACCGCGCCAAGAGCGCCTTCCTGGCCAATACCAGCCATGAGATCCGCACACCCTTGAACGGCGTTCTGGCGCTGGCCCGGCTGGCGCGCGACCCGGGCTTGACCCCCGAGCGGCGCCAGCGCTACCTCGACCAGATTCATGACAGCGCCCAGTTGCTGAACGGCATCCTCACGGACATCCTCGACGTGGCCAAGATCGAGGCCGGCAAGATCACGCTGGAATCGGCCGCCTTCGACCTGGGCGCACTGCTGGGCGCGCTGCAACAGGCCTATGCGGCACTGGCGTCCAGCCAGGGGCTGGGCTTCACCCTGCAGGCCGACCCGGCGCTGCCAGCCTGGGTGCTGGGCGACGCGCTGCGGGTGCGCCAGATCCTCGGCAACTTCCTGCAGAACGCGTTGAAGTTCTGCGCCACCGGCGAGGTGCGCCTGCTGGCCAGGGCCGAGCCTGAGGGCTGGGTGCGTTTCGAGGTGCATGACACCGGCCCTGGCATTGCGCCGGAGGTTCAGGCGCGCCTGTTCCAGCCCTTTGCCCAGGCCGACCAGTCGATCAACCGGCAATACGGCGGCACCGGCCTGGGCCTGGCCATCGCGCGTGACCTGGCCCGGCTGATGGGCGGAGAGGTGGGCTTGCGCAGTGCGCCGGGCATGGGCAGTTGTTTCCACGCCCGCCTGCCGCTGGCCGCCACTGCACCGGACGACCGCCCGGCCTTGACGCCGGCCGCCCAGGGGCGACTGGCGGGCAAGCGGGTGCTGCTGGTGGAGGACAACCCGGTCAACCTGATGATCGGCGTGGCCGTGCTCGAGCAATGGGGCGTGCAGGTGGTGCAAGCGGTGGACGGGCCGACGGCCTTGTGGGCGGCCGAACAAGCCGCCGCCAACGGCCAGCCTCTGCAGGCCGTGCTGATGGACCTGCAGATGCCCGGCATGAGCGGCCACGACACCGCCCAGGCCCTGCGCCAGCACCACGGCCAACTGCCGGTGATCGCCCTGACGGCCGCCGCTTTGGTCAGTGAACGTGAGCGCGCACTCGCCAGCGGCATGAGGGATTTTCTTACCAAGCCGCTCGATCCTGAGCGCCTGTATGCCGCGCTGTGCAAGGTGATGGCGGCGCCTTGAGGTCGGGCTGGCGCACGCGCCGGCACGTTTTCTCATTTGCCGTGACAATCCGCACGGTGAATAACCCCTGAATGCCGGGGGTTCTGACCTGCACGACCGCTGGCCGTCGCTACAGTCCGCCGTGCCCTGACCCAGGGCGGCTCCCTACCGGCGCTACCCGCCTGGCCCGCTCAGAAAGTAAACCATGTCGTTGGTCCTGGCCGCTCTGCTGGCGGCTTCACCTGTCACCGCGTCTGCGCTGCCCAGCTGCTCCTGGAACCAGCCCGGCCACAACCCCTTCATGGGCGATGTGGTGGCAGCGGTTGACCGGTATGGCGACATCCCGCCCGAACTGCGGCGCCGTCTGAAGGCCCGCATGGCGCGCCGGGACTATGACGAGATCGTCAGCATCCGGCGCGACAGCATCGTCGGTCAGGCCCGTTATGGGGCCGAGATCCGCGACATGCACTTTGGCACGGGCCAGGTCTGCGGCCAGGTCAACCGCGCCGCCTGGGGCCCCGAGGCCCAGGAGCGTGGCCTGGTGTATTGCGAAGGCGAGCACTGCATCCTGGTCCCCACGGTGTGCCGCAATGTCAGCCGTATCAGCCGTACCAGCCGCCCGCCCGGCGCGGTGGCCGGCGCATCGGCCGAACAGGGCGCTACGCCCTTGTCGTCGGCGCAGGGCCCCGCCGCTGAAGCCGGTGGCGGCGCGGGCGCCCAGGGCCTGACCCAGGCCGCCAACGCGGCGCCCGGCCCCGCTGCGGGGCCGGGGCCCGGCCAGCCGGTTGCGACGGCCAGTGATTTGTCGGGCCTGCCCTCGCTGGTGGGCGAGTCGGCCCCTGCCGCAAGTGCCGCAGCGACGTCCGGATCGGCGGGCGTACCGGCCAACGCCAGCGGGATGTCCTGGCTGGGTTCGGTAGATGGCGGCGGCGTCGGCCTGGGTGCCGCCGGCTGGGCCAGCGCTGCCGGCCTGCCGACCGACCGCCAGGTCTCCGCGTTACCGGGCAATACCCGCAACCTGCTGACCGACGGCAGCCTGCCCGGGGTCATCGACCCGGTCGGCGCGATCCCGGCCGTGCCCGAGCCGGCCGGCGTGCTGCTCTGGCTGGCCGGGCTGGCGGCGCTGCTGGCCAGGGTGCGGCGCCGGCGCAGCGCACCGGGCCGCGCCGGCAAGGTCAATCCAGGGTAACTTCGGTTCGCACCGTGCCGGCGCGGTCGGCCACGGCGGTGAGCGCGATGTGCGTGCCCCGGGGTGCGATCACCACCCATTCGGCCACCGCCCGGTCGCCGGTGATGTTGCGGTTGGGCAGGAAGGCCTGCAACGAACTCACCGGCGCATGCCCTTCGAGCTGGGCCCCCTCGATCCGCAGTGTGCCGGTCTGCAGGGTCACGCCAGCCGGCGGATGCAGCTCGAACACCACCCCGCGCGCCATCTTGCGCTCGAGCGCGCGCCGGGTCACATAGCTGGGCAGGTAACCGGCATTGGCCACCGCCATGCGGATACGCCAGGCGTCGCCGCCGAGCGAGCGCACCTCGGCGCGCAGCAGTTCCAGCTTGGGCAGGCTGAGCGCGATCTGGTTCAACCAGGCCGGGAACCGCGCCGCCTCGCGCTCGCGCAGATGGGGCGGCGGGTTGCGCCAGTAGTTGAGCTTGTCCCAGCCACCCAGTTCGACCATGCCCAGCTGCGGATGACGGTAGGCATACCAGTCGACATGGGCCTTGCCGCCGCAGGCGCTGTCGCTCCACTTCAGCAGTTTCAGGTCGTCCTCGGGTGGATGGTCGCGGTACCAGTGCACCCAGTCGTAGCCGATGATCCCGGCCTCCTTGTTGGGCGCCCAGATCTCGACGGTCCAGAACAGCGCGCCCAGATGCTCGTAGAGCCAGTCCTGGGTGCCGCTGATCAACTCCTTGGGGTGGTACTTGAAGTCGTGGTAGCTGCTGACCGCCGGGTAGCCGGTGAGCTTCTCGCCCAGCGCCGACAGGCGCTTGATGATCCACAGGT
>JAYUQJ010000521.1:0-7247 GCA_043756825.1 Betaproteobacteria bacterium
TGTCGGCGCGCTTGTTGGCCGGGATGCTGAAGGCGCAATGCCCGCCCTTGTGGATCTCGCGCTTGCCGTCGGTCAGGGCGTAGGGCCCGTCACCGTTCACGTAGGAAGTGCCGCCATTGTCCACATGCTTGGTGGTCAGGCCCGGCGGCAACAGGTCATTTTCAAGCCCTGGCACCACCGACAGGCCCATCGAGTGGCCCAACTCATGGCATACCGTCTCGCTCAAGGCGCCATCGACAACCTCGCGCAGCACCATGATCTGCGAGCCACCACCGCTGTTGCCGTTGATTTCACCGCCCACATGGCAGCTGAACTTGATACTGACGGGGCACTCGGTGTCGCTCTCTGCGGCGCCTGTGAAGTCGCCGGGTAGCGTGCACTTGTGGGCGGCGGTGCCGGCCGTGCTGGTCGGCAGTTGGCAAGCCACCTGACGATAGGTCTTGACCGACAGCCAGGCCAGGTCCATCGGGCCTTCGCGCGGCACACCGTTGCGGTCCAGGCCGGGGTGGTAGTTCACGGACTTGTTGACCGCAGTGAACTTGTCTTGCGCGGCCTGTTGTGCCGACTGCCCCAGGGCGATCCCGGTGGCGTCGGACCGGCTGGTGACCTTCAGTGAGACCTGGTTGCCCACGTCGCGCAGGTCGGGGTCGCTGGCCAGCAGGCCGGCGATGAAGGTGTCGATCTTGCCCTGCTCGGTCGCGTTCAGGGCTGGGTCGAAGCCCCCGGCGTCCAGCGCGTCAAAGGCCACCGTCACCGACTTGCCCGGCCGCCGTGTCTCGGTGATCGTCACATGGCCTGCCGTGGCGCCGGCAGTCGAGGTCGCGCCATCGACGACCAGCTGGGTGGGCTGTAGATGGGCGGCGGCGACCACCGCCTTCCACTTGGCGCCGGCCGGTAGTTTCAGGTTGTCCGCGCCGTTGTCGGTGCGCTTGGGGAAGACATTGGTGCCCATGTTGAAGGCGGTCTCGGCACCGGTCGCATTGGGCGAATAGGTCTTGGAGGACACATTGCTGCTGAAGGAGCGCTCACACAAGCTGACGTAGACGGTCTGGTCGCGCTTCTTGGCATCGCCGGAGAACTTGTCGTTGGCTTCCAACCAGCCGTTGGTGACGACATAGACGTCACCGCCACTGGCATCTTCGAAGAAGGACCTCTTCATGATCATGCCGTTCTTCTTCTGGATCGTGGCCTGGCCGTCCGAGAAGTTGTGTGACTTGATCAAGTCGTAGTTGACGAAGCCTGCGCCCAGCTTGGTGGTGATCGCAGCTTTCAAGCCCTCGCTGTAGTCGCCCTTCTTGAGTTTGGGCTTGAGCAGCGATGGGCCGCGCAGCTCATACCAGAGCTGCCGCCAATTGACGAGCTTGATGTGCTCATCATCCCCAAACTCGCGGCCGGAGATCATGACCAGGCAGGTGTCTCCCCCTGCCAGACCGGTGTCGACCTTGAACTTGGCCGACCCGCCGTCCTTGTCGAGCTTGACATAGCCCCGATGCACATCTGTTGCGCCTTCAGAGACGTCCAGATCATGGATGGTGGGCGTGGTCAGCAGCTTGGGCGGCGGGTCGTTTCGCTTGCTGTCGCGGCTGAGCCTCACCTGCAGGTAGATGCGGTCGTCCTTCTTGCCCTCGCCCTTGGGCTTGGCAGTGACCTCGAACTCGACGACATGGCCGTTGGCATCCGCCCCATTGCCGGCCTTGGACACCTGGTTGACCCACAGCTTGACGGCAGTCAGGCGGTTGGCTTCGGTGTTGTCACCGCTGGCAGCCACCCAGGGTTTGGACTTCTTGATGTTGGGGGCCACTAAGGTCGGGACGATGTGGCGCACCACCACCAATTCATGTTTGCGCAGCGTGGCCGCGTCGGTCTTGTCGGTTTCGATTGCATAGGGCGAGCGTGTGTCGAAGGCATAGGGCTCCTTGCGCGTCAGCTCGACCTTGCACTTGCCGTTTGCGTCGGTGAGTGGCTTGGAAATCACTTTGCCGTTCTGCGAAACCTCCAGTTTCACGTCCTTGTAATGCTTGTCGTCATGCAGGTTGATGGCGTGGATTTCAAGCTGTTTGGGCCAGACGGTGGCGTCGGCCAGCTGCTGTGTCTTCTCCTTGCTGTCGCCGTACTTCACGATCACCGAGAACTGGTAGGTGGCCTTGTCGTCCGGCACGACCGGCACGTCAAAGCTGCGCTCAAGCGCCTCGCCGGGTTTGACCGAGATGTCGGTCTCTGACTGGATGGGGTTGGCTTCGTCACCGTCCTTCAGCACGAACAGATCGACCTTGCCCGAGTACGGCTTGGAGTCGTCGACCACCTTGGCCTTGACCTTGTACTTGGACTTTTCCCAGATATCTTCTGCCAACTTATTTCTCCAAGCTCGGTTTGCGGGTGGCCTGCCCGGGGGCCTTGCCCGACGCCGCTGAACCGGCGGTCATGCGTTCAGCGCGCTGTTTCGTCATCGACGGCCAGCCTGAGTGTCACGACCTCACCGCCAGGCTCCAGGGCAGTGGCAGTGAACTCCAGCGCCACCGGCTCATCCTCCTCGACCAGGATGTCAAGCTCCAGACCATTGGGCTCGTCAAGATCCGATACCAGCTCGATATCGTTCATCGCGCAAGGAAGCACCGGGTCGCCGGCATGGCCTGCGGCCTTTGTCGGGTCTGTGCCTGCTTTAGTGGCTGGCGGCGGCATCGTCAGGTTCCAGTGCGGCGTCACGAGCGACGGCTGCCAGGCGCTCCAGGCGCGATTCAATGCGGAACAGCCGCGAGGCAGGACTGAGCCCGGTGTTGGCCAGCAACGCCGCCATCCAGGCCTGACGGGGGGCGGCTTCGAAATCGGGACCGAGGCGCAGGTCCATGTCGACAAACCTGGCCAGGTCGCGCTTGAGCGTAAAACCCAGACGCCGGGCGCGCGCGGTGCATGCCGATACCCGTTGCGCCAGTGCGCCGGGTGGCAGCCCCAAGGCCACTTCCGGATAGCGGTCTTGCACCCAATCGGCCAGCGCGGCGTCGAAGGCTTGTTCCAGTGCCGGCCGGAGGGCCACCAGTTGCGCCTGGCGGATGATCAGCATGGGGGCCTCCGTTGATCTGGCCCGGGCGCAGGGCGGCGCATCGGGCAGTCAGCCATGGGCAGCCAGCGCCAGCGTTTGGCAGTGCAGCCCCACAGGCTTGACGCGGAACTCCAGCAAGGCATCCGCCATCACGCCCTCGGTGAGAAAACTGTCGATCGGGCCGAACAGCTGTTGAAGCTCGTCATGGCTGCAGGTGGGCAGGTAGGACCGAAGTACCCGCGGGTCATAGTAGCGAAACAGCAGGCGCTGGCCCGCATCACTGCGCACCTTGAGGAATTTGCGCAGGTGATGGCGCAGGTTGGAGGGGTCGTCAATCTTCAGCAGCACGCCCCAGGCCCGGCCCCAGCCCTCGGCCAACCAACGCGCAGTGAGGCGGCTGGTGGGCGACAGCTCCACCAAATGGGGGGCGACCATTTCCAGCGCCCGAGGCAGTGCGCCGCTGTACAGGCAGCGGAACTCCAGGCCGGATTCGAGCAGCGCCAAATAGATCTTGGGGTCGCGTGCGCAATCCAGGATGGCCCAGACGCCCAGCCGCGACTGGTCGCCAGGCGGCCACAAGGCTTGCAGAATGGCCTCGCGATCACTGGGCGTCATGCGTTTGCCTCTGCAGCCTTTTGCTTTTCGGCGGCCTTCTTGGCACACTCTTCGCAGAACGGCACGCCGTCTTGCGCAGCTGCCCGCAACACCGCCACCATGGCTGCAACATCCAGATCGCCGGCGAAGGTGGTTTCGGCGACGGGCGGCGGGGCAGCGGCCGCAGCGGCTCGCGGCGGGGCGGCAGCCGCAGACGGCGCTGGCGCTGCGGCCTGGCGGATGGGCATCCCCAAAAGCTGAAGGGCCTTGGCCGGCCCGCACACCCGCATCGACCCCGCCGTGATGCCGGCAACGATGCGTTCGGCCAATGCCTGGTCGTCGCAGCTCTGTGGTGATGCCTCGGCCCCGGCCGAAAGCGCCAGCAGGCGCAGCCGCGCCATCGTCACGTCGTCGCCGATGAAGCGCCCCACCCATTGCCGCGCGGCCGTGGCGTCGCCGGCGCGCACCAGGCTGTCGCATCCGCTGCATTGGCTCCAGGTGCACAGCATGATCGGGCCCGGCCTGGCTCAGCGGATCGTGCCGAGCGCGCGCTGGGCCATCGTGCGCAGCGAGCTGAACAACAGCTCCAGCACCCAGCGCAGGAAGGCCACCGTCACGTCGGCCGTCTGCGTGGCCTTGCGGCCCAGAAAGCTGAAGATCGCGCCGATCAGGCCCTTGATCTGGATGCCCACCTCCCTGGACAGCTGCGCGGCCTGGCCCAGCATCCAGGCCAGCTGGTCGAGCACGGTGGCGCTGGCGGCCACCGCCCCGCCGATGCTGCCCATCACCAGCTTGCCAGCCTGGGCCATCAGCCAGGCCAGCGCGCGGCCGATCATCGACAGCAGCCTGGCCGACCCCATCACGAAGCCGCCTTTGCCCTCGGCAGCGCGCTCGAGCCAGCCCTTGACCTGCTGGGCCTCGTTGGCCGGTGTGCCGCCATGGCCCAGGTTGGCCCAGCTTTTGTCCTGCACCCCGGGGATGTAGCTGGGTGGCATCAGGTGGGCGTCGATCGAGACCAGCGCATTGGCGGTGTTGGCGATGCTCAGCCCGGCGCCGCCGAAGGGCAGGTGCCAGAACGGGAACAGCGGGATCATGGGAACCGGGTCGGCCGGGTGGCAAACGCGGAAGATGTTCTGGGTGCCCAGGCGCTGGGTCAGCGACCGGGCAAAGATGCCGTCGCCAGTGCGCGGGCAGCCGAAGGTGTAGAGCACCACCTCGGCCACCTTGCCTTCGCTCAGCAGATCGGCGTTCAGCGTGGCCAGCGCGCCGCCCAGGCTGTGGCCCACGCAGTGGATGCGGGTCGGGTTGCGGCCCTTGAGCATGGCGCGCACCTCAGGCGCAAAGCCCTTCCAGATCTCGTTGAAGCCGGCATGCACCGGCAGCCCGCACGGGCCCATCTGCATCGCGACGTTGAAGTTGCTCAGCCAGTCGAGCTGGGTCTGGGTGCCGCGGGTGGCAATCAGCAGATCGCCTGAGAAGGTGCCCTCGCCTATGGCGACGAAGCCGAAGCCCGACAGCTTCTTCCAGAGCAGGCCGCCGGACTTGGCCTCGAAGCGGCCGTTGTCGCTGGCCGCGAACAAGCCCTCGCAGCCCAGCAACTGGCCGCGCTCCTGCACCACGGTGGTAACGCTGTCTTCGCGCAGGCGGTACACACCGCGGGCGATGGCTGCGGCCTGGGAGGGTGTGAGCAAGGGCATGCCGGGCCTCTCCGCTATTCGGGTTCGCAGATGCCGAAGACATCGCCGCGGCGCGTGGGCTGGGTCTCCAGCCGGCAGGTCAGGCGGATCGGCTTGCCCTGCAACTCGCCGTTGAGTTTGTAATCTTCCTTGTCGAACATCCAGGCCTTGTAGGTCTTGCCCTCATGCTTGATGAGGATGGTCTGGCGCACCGACGGCGTGTGCGGCAGCAAGGACCCGAGCAGTGAGCCGCGCTCGACCAGCGGTAGTGCAAACTGCCCGTCGGCGCTGGTGGCGGCCCGGTCGTTGCCGGTTTCGTCCTTCCAGGCCCATTTCCAATCGCGCTCAACCACCGCGCCGGCCACCGGGCTGCCGTTGAGCAGCACCTTGCCGCTGATGGGCGAAAAAATCACCATCTTTGCCATTGCTGTCCCTTGCGCAGTCAATAAGTACGCCGCGAGCATCGTCAGGCTGCTGATCCGGACACAGTGACCGAAGGGCGCCCTCGGTGCGGCTGAAGGCGTCATGGCCTGCCCTGTCCCGGTGGCGGTGAATCCGGCTGCCCACACCTGCGCTTGCTGGCGGTTGCCTTTTCGGCTGGCCAGCAAGCGCCGCAGCCTGCGCATTGCCATTGACATTGGGTTTGGCATGCCAAGATCGCTTTACCTGTCTTCTGCCACCGCCACCACCGCCACCGCTACCTCGGCCTGCGCGCTTTGCCTGCAAGCCCTGCCGGGGTTGGAAGTGGCGGCCACCAGGGATTCGCAAGCCCAGGCCCTGCCGCCACCTCGAACCTGCAAGCAGGGCTGAACTGCCTCTCCCGGGAATCCCAGAAGTAGATACTTCAGCAATTTGTTCGCAGGCATTTTCTGTGCTATTTCAGGGCGCTGATGATCACACTCGCCTCGACCTCGGTCATTGGGGATTCTGCTAGCGCCAGCGCCATTGCGCCAAGCAGTTTCGTCTGCAAATCAGCCCCCCTGGCCTTGACGAGCGATACGCCCTCGTCCCATTTGTCTTTCTGAAAATTCCCGTTGTATAGAAACTTGGGTTTGTCTTCCCCGACTTTTACATGCACGCCACCGGGGTAGACATGTACATGCATCCCCACTGCACCATTGACGTAATAATAGTCGGAGTTTGATTTTCCTTTATGCTTTGTAATGGCGCCAAAGGATTTCTTGATCTCCTGGGGTGTCCATTTTATTGCCACGGGCGATATGACTGGGCTATCCGACGGCTTGGCACTGCTCAAAGCATCGAGGTGATGTTGACACAGTCCATCCTTGACCACAGGCCGGATGCATTTCGCGTTTGTAACGTCATCCCATTGATAACATGGCATTTTGTTTACCTTTCAATTTAAAAATATTGAATACCGGGTGGATCTGTTACGCCCCGACCTGCGGCCAAGCAGCAAGCAGGGCGAACTCATAGCCTTGCGCCTCAGGCAAAGGTGTAGCTGAAGTTGGCCTCGGCCGTGCCCACTGTCACGCCCTGGATTTCCTTGCCCTCCATCATCCGCGTCAAGAACTCGCGGCTGATGTCGGGCAGCATGGTGTTGGTGAGGATGGCATCGATCATCCGGCCGCCCGATTCGCTCTCGGTGCAGCGCGACACCACCAGTTTGACCACATCCTCGCCATAGTCAAACGGGATCTTGTAGCGCGCCTCCACCCGCTTCTTAATGCGATTCAACTGCAGCTTGACGATCTTGCCCAGCATTTCGTCGCTGAGCGGGTAGTAGGGGATGGCCACCAGCCGGCCCAGCAGCGCCGGCGGAAAGACCTTCAACAGCGGCTCGCGCAGCGCCTTGGCCAGGCCCTCGGGGTCGGGCATCAGGTCGGGGTCTTTGCACAGGCCGGCGATCAGGTCGGTGCCGGCATTGGTGGTCAGCAGGATCAGGGTGTTCTTGAAGTCGATGAAGCGGCCCTCGCCGT
>JAYUQJ010000522.1:0-7223 GCA_043756825.1 Betaproteobacteria bacterium
TTGGCGAGCCCCCAGCGCTGCGCCTCGACATTCGCGCTGTCGATCGCATCGTCAGCAATGTCATAGCCGGTGAATGTCGACCTGGGGAAATCGCGAGCCAGGAGATTCATCGCGTGACCGGTCCCGCAGCCGACATCCAGAACACGGATACCTTGCTGGAGGGTCTCGGTCACTCCTTGTACGGCCCCAATGAACGAGCCCACGAGGTGCTGGTCGAAAATGCGGCGCCAGGTGTCGTCCATGCACTGGGTGAACACCGGCCGATAGGCAGAGTACGAGATGCCGCCACCCTCGCGAAAGCACCTTACAAGCTGCGGCAAGTGTGTACCGAAGTGGTTGATCATTCGGCTGTTGGGGCAAAGATTCGACGCGCTGTCACCCGTCAGCGCAATCGCGTGTTCCTCGGGGAGCGCGTAGCGCTGTGTCGCCGGGTCATACGCGTAGATGCCGCTCGTTGTCATGGCCCCCAGCCACTCCCGCACGTAGCGTTCGCGCAATCCGGCTCTCTCGCTCAGCTCCTCGCTGGTCGCCGGGCCGAGCTTGGAGGCCTCGAACAGCCCAGTTTGATAGCCGATGTCGATCAGCTTCGTGAGGATGCCCCCTGTGAAGATGCTCAAAAGCTTTGCACCGAATTGCTTGGCGAGATCGCGATCAACCATTGCATACCCCTCATTGCTTTACGCGGTGTCGCTTCAATCGGCTGGGGATGCGACAACACAGGCGAAGACGATGACAGGTTGCGCCCGGCATGTCCAGAACACGTCTAACTGTGCAGGCCCGGCCGCAGCGGACGTCAGTTTTCGCCGCTGACTGTGCACGAAGGCCCGCCTTCGAGGAAGACGCGCGACGACCGGTTGTGGCCGTTATGAAGAGCTATTCAAAACAGGGCGCCCAACATCGTGGCCAATCGCATCCCTCCACGCCCGTCAACGTTTCGTGCGCCACGATTCGGGCCATGCGCGCTGGCGCAGGCCGGAACGCCTGCGCGCGAAGTGCGCCGCGCTACGGCGCCAGCTCGAACGTCGCCGAGCCGTCGCCGTTGTCCTTGACGAGCTTGATCTTCGGATTCGCGGCCAGATGCGCCATGCCGCCGGCGCCGGAGACGAAGCGCAGCTTGATGCCGGGTACGGCCTGCACGCTCCAGTTGCCGTCGGCGCTGGGGTTGAACTGCTTGGCTGAGGCCAGGTAGTCGACCAGGGCCTCGCGGTTCTCGTCGGGCGCGTCCATCACGATGTTCTTGCCGTCCAGGCCGGGAAAGTTGCCGCCGCCGCCGGCGCGGTAGTTGTTGGTGACGACGATGAAGGCGCCCGCGTCGTCGACCGGTTTGCCCTGGTAGCGCAGGTCTGCGATGCGTCGTGCCTGCGGGTTGACGAGCTTGCCGTCGCGGTCGTAGCGCGCCGGCTGGGTCACGTCGATGCGGTAGGTCACGCCGTCGAGGGTGTCGAAGTTGAAGCTCGGGAACGCGGCATTGACAAGTTGCTGTTCGGGCGCGCCGGCCGGGTCGATGCGGTTGAAGGCCTGCGCCGACATTTCCAGCCATTCGCGTACGGTTGCGCCGCTGATCTTCACGGCCTTGATGGTGTTGGGGTAGATGTAGAGGTCGGCAACGTTGCGCACCGCGATCGGGCCGGCCGCCACGTCGGTGTAGTAGCTGAAGCCTTGTCGCCCGCCGGTCTTGAACGGCGCGGCGGCCGAGAGCAGCGGCAATTTCTCGTACTCGGTGCCCTGCATCGCGCGCTTGGCATACGCGAGCTGCGCGAGCGACACCACCTGCACCGAAGGGTCGTCGGCCACCTGGGCGAAGTAGCTGTGGATCGGCGCGGTGGTTTGTGCCACGGCGCCGCGGACATAGTCGAGCGTGCCCTGGTGCTCGGCGCCGATGGTCGCGGCCACCAGCGGGTCGGCGTCGACCAGGGGTTTGCGGTTGGTGCGGTCCCAGATCGGGCGGATCTCGGCGCGGCTGTCCTTGACCTTCCAGCCGCGGCCGGCGGGCTCGAGCACCAGGTCGATCACGCCCAGGTGGTCGCCCCAGCGGCCGGGCATCACGGCCGGCACGTTGTTGATCGTGCCGCGGACCAGATCGACCTTCGGATGGTTGGCGAACGCCTTGCTCGGGAACTCGCCGTGCGAGTGGCCGAACAGGATCGCGTCGATGCCCGGCACTTCGGACAAGCGGGCCACCGAGTTCTCGGCGAAGCGTGGCGTGTCGCCGCGCTCGAAGCCCGAATGCGGCACCGCGATCACCAGTTGCGCACCCTCGGCGCGCATCTTCGGCACCAGCGCCTGGGCGGTTTCGAGGATGTCGGTGGTGACCACCTTGCCTTCCAGGTGGCCCTTGTCCCAGAGCATGATCTGCGGCGGCACGAAGCCGATCACGCCGACCTTCAAGGTCTGCGGCGCGCCGGCCTCGTCGGTGAAGCGGCGCTCGAGGATCACGTAGGGCGTGAATGCGAACGGCGCCTTCATCGGCTCGACGCCGGCGGTGGCCACGCGCACGTTGGCACTGACGTAGGGGAAGTTCGCACCGGCGATCGCCTGGCGCAGGAACGCCAAGCCGTAGTTGAACTCGTGGTTGCCGATGTTGGCGGCGTCATAGCCGACCAGGTTCATCACCTTGTAGGCCGGGTGCACCTGGCCCGCGGCCAGCGGCTTGACGCGCGCCACCAGGTCGCCGAGCGGGCTGCCCTGGATCAGGTCGCCGTTGTCGAACAGCAGCGTGTTCCTGACCTCGGCCCGCGCCGCCTTGATCAGCGTGGCGGTCTTGGCCAGGCCGAAGTTGTCGGTGGGCTTGTCCTGGTAGTAGTCGTGGTTGACCAGGTTCATGTGCAGGTCGGTGGTCTCGAGCAGGCGCAGGCGCAACTCGGCGGCCTGGGCGGGCGCCCCGGTGGCGATCAGGGCGCCAAGCACCAGCCCGGCCAGGGGCCGGAAAAGGCGTGGGCTGGGGGCACGGGCGCGTTTCATATGGATTCCTTCCAGAGCCGGGGACACCCGGGGGGGGCAGCGCGGCGGGCGCGCAAGCGCTGTGTCGTTTGATTCAACCGCCGCCCAGTTTGCCCAGTCCGGCGCGCCCAGGCGCGGCGCCGTTTATCTCATCGCCCTGGCAGCGCCGATGTCAGCGATTGCCGCAGCCGCGCCGCCTCGGCCTGCCTGGCAAAACCTGAACCCAGCTTGGCCAGGGCGTCCAGTTCGCTGCGGGCGCCTGGCTTGTCGCCCGCCTGGATCAGCAGACCGGCAAGGTTCAGCCGCAGATCCGCTAGCTCGGGCGCCAATGCCACGGCGCGCTTTTGCATGTCCACGGCCTGGCTCAGCCGGTCTTCGCTGGCCAGGGCCTGCGCCAGCGTGTCGAGTATTTCCGCGCGTGCGGGGGCCAGACGAGCCGCCTGCTCGGCCAGTGCGGTGGCGCCGGGTTTCTTCTGTTGCAGCAGGGTGTAGGCCAGGTTGTTCAGCGCCAGCACATGATCGGGCTGCACCGCCAGCAACTGCCGGTAACGCGATTCGGCGGCGGCGTGGTTGCCCATCCGTCGTGCCGTGTCGGCGGTCGTCAACAGGAGGTTGTGGTGCTCGGGATGGCGCTGCAGCCATTGCTGGCTGAAGGTTTCGGCCTCGCCGGTCTTGCCGCCACCCATCAGGGCCATGTACAGCTTGATGGCCGCCAGCTCCGGTGCCGGCTTGTCCAGCGCCTTGCGCAACACCGCCACCGCAGCCGGCCAATTCGACCGGCCCACTTCCACGTCGGCTTCGAGAATCAGGCCCGTGCTGTCATTCACAGGGTCAGCCTGCATGCTGCGCGCAATGGTGACTGCCCGGTCGAACTCCTGCTTGCGCATGGCCACCAGAAAAAGTTGGGCCTTGCCCTTGGCCAGCCCGGGTGACAGCTCCAGCGCCCGGTCGGCACTGCGCTGGGCCTGCACCAGGTCATTGGCCTGCAGATAGATATCGGCCATGCCGACATGGCCGCGCGGCGACTTGGGGTCCAGTGCGACGATCTTGCCGTAGCTGCTGAGCGCCTGCTGGATCTGGTTGACGCGTACCAGGCAGCGGGCCTGCAAATCCAGCAAGTCGATGCTCTCTGGCTGGGCGGCGGTGGCGGCGCGGGCGGCGGTGACCGCCGCATCGAACTGCCCCTGCCCGAACAGATGCGAAATCAGCGCCATCTGGGCGCTCAGGTCGCCAGGCGCCGCTTTCACCGCGGCCTCGATTTGCTTCTGCACCTCGGCAGGCGGCTGGCGCTGGCTTTGCATCAACTCGGCAAGCGCCAGCAGGGCACGGGCGTCCTTGGGCTGGGCCTTCAGGTAGTCCTTGAGCCGCTGCTGGGCCAGGTCGGGCTTGTTGTCCTTGAAATCCAGGGCCGCCAAGGCAGCCATCGCCGGGTAGTGGCCCGCTTCGATCTTGAGCGCGTTTTCGAAACTGCTGCGGGCCCCCGCGAAATCCGACTTCTTCACCAGAATCTGGCCGCGCAGATGGTGATGCATGGGATCGCCCGGGCGTTTGCGCTCCAGCGCGGCCAGGGCCTGCAATGCCGCATCGACCTGCTGACGGCCCAGATGGGCACTGATGATGGCCAGGTCTGCAGAACTGCCCGCGTCTTCGTCGGCGATCTGCCGCAGCTGGGTGAAGACGGCTTCGTCGCTGGCCTTGCCGAAAGCGCTGCTGGCAATCAAGGTTCGCAAGCGCGGATCGCTGGGCTTGAGCTGGGCCATGCGGGCGAACATCCCATTGGCCACTGCGGTGTTGCCGCTCATCAACTGGGCATGTGCCGCCAGTGCCAGCAACTCGGGTGACACGTTGGCGCTGTCCACCGCGGCGGACAGGGTGGCAATCGCCTTGGCGGGCTGGCCCCGGCGCAGGTAGACCTGGGCCAGCAATTGCACGGCGCGCAGGTTTCCCGGGGATTGGGTCAATGCCTTGGCGGCCAGGGTCTCGGCCTGCGCGGTGGCGTTGAGCCTCAATTCGGTCGCGGCGGCGTTCAACAGCACCTCCGGGTGCAGCGGCACCGCCTTCAGCACGGCCTGAAAGAGGGACTGGGCCTCGCTGTATTTGCCAGCGGCATAGGCGAAATTGGCCTCGTAGAACCGGGTGTTGAGCTGTTTGGGGGCGATCTTGCGCAGTGCGTCCAGCTGTTGGCGGGCTGCGGCCAGGTCGCCCGTCTGAATGAACAGTGCCAGCAAGCCGCTCTGGGCCGCGACATCGCCGGGGTTGATCGACAGTGCCTTGCGCAGTGCCGCCATCGCCAGGTCGAGCTTGTCGGGTCGCAGGCCCAGCAGCGTGCCTTTCATGCCCCAGGCCAGGTGGCTTTCGGGCCGGGCCTCGATCAGGCGGTCGAGCGTGGCCAGGGCCTGGTCGGGGCGGCCGGCCTGGGTCTCGAGCCCGGCCTTGGTCAGCAACGCCAGCTCGGCGGTGGGCGCGTCCGCCACGGTCTTGTCGATCAGTGCGATGGCGCCCCCGGCGTCGCCGTCGGCCGCCATCGCCTGGGCCACCAGGGCCTGCAAATCCGCATTCGCGTTGGCGTCGGCCAGGCGGGTCATGCCGAACTCGTCGACCACCTGACGGTTCTTGCCCTGGCTGATCAGCGCCCTGGCGATCGCCGGCAACACCAGGCTGTCGGGGTACTTGAGGTCGAGCGCGCGTTGAAACTCGATCAGCGCAGCCGCGTTGTCGTCGCGTTTATGGCTCTGCAGGCCCAGCAGGAAGCGCGCTTCGCCGGCGTTGGGGAAGCGCTGCAGCAGATTCTTCAGATCGATTTCGGCCGCAGCATTCTCATTTTTCTGGATACGGGCCTTGGCGGCCGCCAGGGCATGCTGCTCGTTCTTGCCGCACCCGGCCAGTAGCAAGGTGATGCATAGGCAGATCGCAACGAGACCGTATCGACTGGGGCGCACTGCTTACCTCATGGACAACTGCCTGGCAGGCGCTGGGCAGCCGTCGATTATCGTTTTTATTGCCTGTTGGGCCCGCACCGCATGCTTCGACATGAGGGAGGCCTGTCACAGGCGCAGGCAACTTGCGCCTGGGCGAGAGGGCCTGCGGACAGCGCCCCTGGCTGACCGAACTGGGCGTCCAGACCCGACAGGCTGGCCCATGGCCGCACGCGGGGTCTGCAACAAGAATCGACGGGACAAATGAAACGGGCGCCCACCGAGGGTGGGCGCCCGATATGACCTCTGCAACTTGCAGGCCGGTATTGCCGCAGGCTGTGGGCCCGCAGCAGTGCCGGCGTCGGGGTCAGCTGCGGCGGCGAGCCAGGCCCAGACCGGCCAGTGCGATACCGACCAGGGCCAGCGAGACAGGCTCAGGCACCAGGCCCGGAGGCGCAATGGTGGAGTTGTTGAACGAGCCATTGATCTGGCCGCCGGGGCCTGCGTTCTGGGTGTAGGCGGCAGACCAGTAGACGGTCGTCGGGTCAAAACCCACGCCCACCGTCTGCATGATGGTGCCCTGGGCCAGAATGCCCAGAGAGTTTGCCCCCGGAGTGCGGGAGATCACGGTCAGGGTCTCTAGAAAGGTACCCATGCCGGTCGTGAACTCTTTGGTGAAAATGTTGCCCACTTGTACGCCCATGACATTCGGCAGCGTGACAGGCTGAAACAAAGTTACGCCAATGTTGTTATTAAGGATCGCACCCACTAAGAATGGCGCACCACCGGTGATCGTGGTTGCAGTGGTCACATCACCGGTGTCGGCGGTAAAGGCGCCAAACGCACCGATGTTAAAACCGACGTCGATAGGGATGGCCGAGACCGAGCCGGCAAAGCTGCTGGCGGCGGCTGCGATAACTAGCGCACTGAGGCGGGGAAAATTCATCTTGGGTTCCTCTAAAAGCTGCTGCGATGAAATTCGCAGTCGTACACACTAAAGCAATCGGCGTGCCAGAAAAATTTATGTGGCGTTTTCAACGACTTGCGTGTTTGTAAGAGTTCGATCCGGCAGTGGCTGTAAAGTTTTTCGACGGCCTGCCGACGCGAGAACGGGCCGAGCTGACGACAGGTGGGTAGCGGCCGGGGTGCAGCGCAAGGGTTTTGTCACCGAGCGGATGCGACTTTGCTGACCCGCGACCCTGCTGCGGTACGGCAGTGCCGGCCGCTGATCGCTCAGACCGTCACGCCCTTGGCCGTGTCGGCGTACTCGGCGATCTGGTCGAAGTTCAGGTACTTGTAGATCTGGCTGCCGTCCCGGTTGATCACGCCCATGTCGGCCTGGTATTCGGCCAGCGTGGGGATGCGGCC
>JAYUQJ010000523.1:0-7202 GCA_043756825.1 Betaproteobacteria bacterium
GGCATGGGCATGCAGGCCGATACCGGGGTGTTCGGCCTGTTCAGCCCCAGCGGCGATCCGGACATGACCTACATGGTCTACGAACTGGGCTTTGCCCACGGCGGGCAGCGCTGGTACCTGGCCGGCAAGAAGCATGTCAAGCTGGGCAGCCCGCTGCGCCTGTGGGGCGAGACCACCACGCTCTACACCACGCTGCACCAGGGCAGCGACGCCACCGGCCCGATCGCCGGCGCGGGCACCCTGTCTCTGGGCGTGGTGGACCTGCTCAAGCTGATGGGCACGGTGCAGGCCACCGACAGCGACAGCTGGGCCGAATCGGCGGGAGCGATCGGCAAGTTCTTCAAGTTCTTCGCCAGCGAGCTGACCCGCACCTATGTGCTGAACCAGCCCAAGGCCTGAGCGCCTTTCAATCCGGACCCGCCGCATGGCCCCCAGCACGGCCCCCCAGCACAAGGACAAGACATGGCCACCCCCGACTTTGATGTGATCGTCATCGGCAGCGGCTTCGGCGGCGCCGTCTCGGCCTGCCGCCTGGCCCAGGCCGGCATGAAGGTGCTGGTGCTCGAGCGCGGCCGGCGCTGGACCCCCGAGACCTACCCGCGCGAACCCGGCGATGCCTGGCTCTGGAACCAGGACCAGCCCGAGCACTTCAACGGCTGGGCTGATCTGCGTACCTTCTCCGACATGTGGGTGGCCGCCGGCGCCGGGGTGGGCGGCGGTTCGCTGATCTATGCCAATGTCTCGGTCGAAGCCCAGCCCCGGGTGTTCGACAAGAAGTGGCCCCAGGGCCTGGACCACCCGGCGCTCAAGCCCCACTACGACCGGGTGGCCGACATGCTGGGCCTGCAGTTGCTACCCGACAACCAGCTCACCGCCCGCTACCTGCTGATGAAGGAGGGCGCCGAGAAATGCGGCTGGGGCGACCGCTTCCACAAGGTGCCGCTGGCGGTGAGTTTCGACCCCGGCTTCGACCCCGAGCGCGCACCGGCCCGCGACGACAGCCACAGCAAGCCCTTCACCAATGCCCACGGCATGCAGCAAGGCACCTGCGTGCACTGCGGCAACTGCGACATCGGCTGCCAGGTCAAGGCCAAGAACACCCTCGACCTGAACTACCTGGCGGTGGCTGAGAAGCATGGCGCCGAGATTCGCCCCCTGCACCTGGTCGGCAAGCTCGAGCCCCTGTCGCAAGACGCCCAGGGCGGCTGGCGGGTGCATTTCGACCGCCTGGCGGGCGGCCAACGCCACCCTGGCAGCGCCAGCGCCCGGCGCGTGATCCTGGCGGCCGGCTCGATCGGCAGCACCGAGTTGCTGCTGCGCTGCCGCGACCAGCACCGCAGCCTCACCGGCCTGTCCGACCGGCTGGGCAAGGGCTGGGCCTTCAACGGCGATTTCGTTACGCCCACCTTCTACAAGGGCCGCAAGATATCGCCCTCGCACGGACCCACCATCAGCAGCGCGATCGACCTGCTCGACGGCACCTACAAGGGCCAGGCGCTGTTCATCGAGGACGGCGGCGTGCCCAACCTGGCGGCCGATTTCATCCGCCAACGCCTGAAAACGCTGCCCGGCGGGCGGCTCAAGCAGCTCTGGTCCGACCTGGGCGGGCGGGCCGACGTGCAAGACCCGCTGCAGGGCATGATGCCCTGGTTCGGGCAGGCGGTGGACGCGGCCGACGGCGAGCTCTACCTGGGCCGCCTGTGGTACGCGCCCTGGCGCCGCAGCCTGAAGATGCACTGGGATTACCGCGCCAGCGAGGCCACCGTCAATGCCATGGTGGATGTGCACAAGCAGTTGTCTGCGGCCACGGGCGGCGACCCCTTCGTGCCACCCACCTGGACCTTGGCCCACAACCTGATCACCCCGCACCCGCTGGGTGGCTGCAACATGGCCGACGACGTGGCCGGCGGCGTGGTGGACAGCCACGGCCAGGTCTTCGGCCACCGGGGCCTGTACGTGATGGACGGCGCGATCCTGCCGCGGGCCATCGGCCTGAACCCCTCGCGCACCATCGCCGCGCTGGCCGAACGCGGCACCGAGCACCTGCTGCAGACGGCCTGAGGCTCAGCCCGGGCGCTCCCAGGCCACGCCATCCTCGTTCAGGATCGCGTCCAGCGGCACATCGTGGGGCTGGGCCTGCAGCCAAGGGATGAAGCCATGCGAATAGCCCACACCCACCGTGTAGGGGCGCGGGTTCAGGGCCGCCAGGGTGCGGTCATAGAAGCCACCGCCATAGCCCAGGCGGTGGCCACCCGGCCCGTAGCCGACCAGCGGCACCAGCAACAGGGCCGGCTCGAAAGCCTCGGTATCCTTGGGCTTGGGGATGCCGTAGGCGTCCTCTTCCATCGGGCAACCCGGGTACCAGACATGGAAGCCCAGTTGCTTGGTGTCGCGGTTGATCACCGGCAGGCCGATGCGGCGCTGCTCATCGCTCTCGCTCCAGCGGTAGAGCGCCGGCAGGGCGTCGAACTCGCCCTTGATCGGCCAGTAGGCCCCGACCGTGGTTTCCTGCCGACCCACCAGCCAGACCCGCAGGGCCTGCTGCAGATGCACTGCACGCTCATGCCGGTCCACCATCGACAGGCGCTCGGCCTGCAACTGGCGGCGCAACTGGCCTTTGTCCTGCGAGGGCTCGAAGCGGTATCGGGGGTCGTCGGTCATGCCGCAGATTGTCCCGCAGCAGCGCGGCCCGTGGTGCGCCCGGGCAGTCCTAAAATCTCGCCCATGGCCAACTCACCCGACCTGGTGGCACATTGCGTCGAGCTGCTGTCCGCACTCGGACCGGTGCGGGTGGCGCGCATGTTCGGCGGTCACGGGCTGTATGTCGACGGTCGCTTCCTGGCCCTGATCGCCGCCGACACGCTCTACCTCAAGACCGACGACGCGCAGCGCGCCCGTTTCGTCGACGCCGGCTGCCGACCCTTCACCTTCCAGGCCGCCAGCGGCAAACGCAGCGTGCTGGGCTACTGGAGCGCCCCGCACGATGCCATGGAAACGCCGGCAGCGATGCTGCCCTGGGCCCGCCTGGCGCTGGCGGCGGCGCTGCGCTCTGCGGCCAGGCCGCCGCCTGGCCAGCGGCCCGCAGCACCGCAGCACAAACGCCCGGCCGCCCGGGCCTGACAGCGCCCGGCCCCACTCACGCCCATCACCCTGAGAAACCGCCATGCTCAAGCTTGCCATCGGCAACAAGAACTACTCGTCCTGGTCGATGCGCCCGTGGGTGCTGATGCGCCAGGCCGGCATTCCCTTCGACGAAGTGATGCTGCGTTTCGATTCCTTCTCGGCCGACTCGAACTTCAAGACACGGCTGGCGCACGTGACCAACGCGGGCCGCGTGCCGGTGCTGGTCGACGACGGCTTCGCGGTCTGGGACACGCTGGCAATCGCCGAATACCTGGCTGAAAAATTTGCCCACAAGCAGCTCTGGCCGCTGGAGGGAAAAGCCCGTGCGCGCGCCCGCAGCGTGTGCGCCGAGATGCATTCCGGCTTCAGCGGGCTGCGCAGCCACTTCCCGATGAACATCGAAGCGCAGCTGCTCGATGTCGGCCCGCGCGTGTTGGCCGAACAACCGGCGGCGCAGGCCGACCTGGCGCGCATCGTCGACATTTGGGGCAGCTTGTTGACCGAGCACGGCGGCCCGTTCTTGTTCGGTGCGTTCACGATTGCCGACGCCTATTTCGCCCCGGTCGTGATGCGCCTGGCCAGCTACGGCCTGCCGGTGCCCGCCAGCATCGCGGCCTACATGAAGCGCGTGCAGGCCGCGCCTGGCGTGGCGGCGTGGATCGCGCAGGCACTGGCCGAACACGACTACCTGGCGTTCGAAGAGCCGTACCGCAAAGCGCGCTGAACTCGTGATGAAAATGTGGATGGTCGGCGGTGCGGTGCGCGACGGCTTGCTCGGGCTGCCGGTGACCGACCGCGACTGGGTGGTGGTCGGCCAGACGCCCGAGCGCATGCTCGCGGCCGGCTTCACGCCGGTGGGCAAGGACTTTCCGGTTTTCCTGCACCCGCAAACGAAAGAGGAAGTGGCGCTGGCGCGCACCGAGCGCAAGACCGGCCCCGGCTACCACGGCTTCCAGGTGCATGCCGACCCCGGCGTCACGCTGGAAGACGATTTGATGCGGCGTGACCTGACCATCAACGCGATGGCGCAAGACGAGGCCGGCCGCATCACCGACCCGCACGGCGGGCAGCGCGACTTACAGGCCAAGCTGCTGCGCCATGTGTCGCCCGCCTTCGCCGAAGACCCGGTGCGCATCCTGCGGCTGGCGCGCTTCGCGGCGCGCTTCACCGACTTCAGCGTGGCCCCGGAAACAGAGGTGTTGATGCGCCGGATGGTCGACGCCGGCGAGGTCGACGCGCTGGTCGCCGAACGCGTCTGGCAGGAGTTGTCGCGCGGGCTGATGGAAGCCACGCCCTCGCGCATGTTCGAGGTGCTGCGAAGCTGCGGCGCGCTGGCGCGGCTGCTGCCCGAGGTGGACCGCCTGTGGGGCGTGCCGCAGCGCGCCGACTACCACCCCGAGATCGACACCGGGATTCACGTGATGATGGTGCTCGACATGTCGGCCCGCCTGAGCGCGTCGCTGCCGGTGCGCTTCGCCTGCCTGGGCCACGACCTGGGCAAGGGCACCACACCGGCCGACGTGCTGCCGCGCCATTTGGGGCACGAAGAACGCAGCGTGAAGCTGCTGCGTGCGCTGTGCCATCGGCTGCGCGTGCCGACCGATTGCCGCGCGCTGGCCGAGGTGGTGGCGCGCGAGCACGGCAACATCCACCGCAGTGCCGAGTTCGGCGCGGCTGCGCTGGTGCGGCTGCTGGAACGCTGCGACGCGCTGCGCCGCCCCGACCGCTGGGACGCCGTGCTGCTGGCCTGTGAGTGCGACGCGCGCGGCCGGCTGGGCCTGGAAGAGTCGGCGTATCCGCAACGCGCGCGCTTGCTGCAAGCCGCCGTCTGGGCCCGCAGCGTCGACACGGCGGCGGTGGCGGACGCTGCGGCGCAGGCGGGCCGCAGCGGCCCGGACATCGGCGCGGCGGTGAGCGAGGCGCGGGTGCGCGCGGTGCAGGCCGGCCTGTCGAGCAGCGTCGCCTGAAGGCGCTGCGCCGCACTTCGCCCCGCCGCACTTCGCCCCGCCCCACTCCGCAATCACACCAGCGTCGCGATCCCCATCGCCACCACGCTGAGCACCACGCTGCTGGTCAGCGGAATGAACCACTCGCGGCCGAACAGGCGAAACCGGAAGTCGCCCGGCAGCCGGCCGAGGCCGATTTTTTCCAGCCAGCGGTGCAAGCCGCTGAAGATCAGCAACGCCAGAAAAATAACGATCAACCAGCGGATCACAGCGTGTGCGTCCGGTCGCCCACCGCGAACCCCAGCGGTGCCTGGTTGAACGCCGCGTCGCAGCCTTTGGCGAAGCCGATCACCTTGAACAGTTCGCCCATCTCGTGTTCGGTCAGCAACTTCTGTGCGTTCGCGGTGGTCCGCACATCAGCGCCCACCAGCAGATCGAGCAGGCCGCAGTTCATCAGGAAGCGCGCCTGCGTGGTGTAGCCCAGCACGTCGAGCCCGGCGGCTTGCGCGGCGACGGCAATGCCGGTGAAGTTGACGTGCGCGGTGATGTCTTTGTCGCCCACGTCGGCCAGTGGATTGGTGTCGGCCTGGTGGGCGCGGTGGCACATCAGCGTGCCCATGTGGCGCTGCGGGTGGTAGTACTCGGCCTCGGGGAAACCGTAGTCGATGAAAAAGGCGGCGCCGCGCTGAAGCCGCTCGCCCACGGTGGCGATGAAAGCCTCGGCCTGCGGGTGGATCTCGAGCGTGCTGTCGGGCGGGAAGGCGCTGGCCAACGGCGGCCGCAGCGCGGTGGCGCGGTCGGCCCAATGAAGTCGCTCATCGCCCCAGGCAACGCCGCGCTCGAACCACTGCGCGCCGTCGAAATGCAGCAGTTGCACCGGCATCGCGTCGAGCACTTCGTTGCCCACCAGCACGCCGTGCATCGCGTCGGGCAGCGCGTCGAGCCAGCGCACTTTCGCGCCGTGCGCTGCCAACGTTGCACGCTGACGCTCGCGCAGCGGGGCCGACAGTTCGACGATGTGATAGCGCTGCACGCGCGGCCCCAGCGCATCCAGCAATTGCAGCGCCAGCGCGCCCGAGCCGGCACCGAACTCCCACACATCCGCCGCGTCGCAAGCGGCCAGCGCGGGCGCCACCTGGCGCGCCAGCGCGGCACCGAACAACGGCGACAACTCGGGCGCGGTGATGAAGTCGCTGCCCGACGACGGCAGCGCGCCGAACTGGCGGTCGCCGCGGGCGTAGTAGCCCAGGCCGGGGGCGTACAGCGCCATCGCCATGAAGCGGTCGAACGGCAGCCAGCCGCCCTGCCGCGCGATGGCCTCGCGGATCAACCGCAGCAGGCGCTGCGAAGCGGCCCCCGATACACTCGCCACCTCGTTGTTTTGCATGGCTGCATTGTAGGAACGCATGTCTGATCGCCCTGTGGTGTTGGTCACCGGTGCCGCCCGCCGGGTCGGGCGCGAAATTGCCCTGCACCTGGCCGGCAGCGGCTTCGACGTGGCGGTTCACTACCGGGGCTCGCAGGCCGAAGCTCAGGCCACCGTGCGCGACGCGCAGGCCGCCGGCGCTGCTGCCGCCGCCTTCCAGGCCGACCTGTCCGACGAGGCTGCCTGCCGCGCTTTGGTGCCGGCCGTGGTGGCGCATTTCAAGCGGCTCGATGCGGTGGTCAACAACGCCTCGACCTTCGAGTACGACACAGCGCAAAGCTTCAGCGTTGCCGCGATGGAACGGCACTGGCGCGCCAACACCGCGCCGGCGGTGCTGCTGGCGCAGGGGCTTCATCAGCATTTGAGCGGCTGCGCCGAGGTCGGCTGCGTGGTGAATCTGCTCGACCAGAAGCTGTGGAACCCGAATCCCGACTACCTGTCGTACACGCTGTCGAAGGCGGCCTTGCAGGCCGCCACCACGTTGCTGGCCCAGGCGCTGGCGCCGCAGGTGCGGGTGGCCGGCGTGGCGCCCGGCGTGACGCTGGTCTCGGGCCCGGCGATGAGCGCCGAGGGCTTCACCGCCGCGCACACGATGACGCCGCTGGGCCGCAGTTCGACGCCCGATGACATCGCACGCACGGTGCGCTTCATCGTCGAGTCGCCGGCGATCACCGGCACCACGATCCTGGTCGACGGCGGCCAGCACC
>JAYUQJ010000524.1:0-2710 GCA_043756825.1 Betaproteobacteria bacterium
TGGCTTCATCCGGCGTGCCTGCACTCTAGGTTTTTGGCCAACCCAGCACGACGCATTCGTCAACATCCGGCCTGTGACTTATTCACGCTGGCCCTACCCGGGGCCCTGTGGCCCCGGTTGTCGTTGGCCAGCGGGCGGCGCAGCGGCTGCGGCTGGGCCATCGGCAGGTGCAGGCGAAGGCCCGCAGCCTGAACGCGGCGCTGCGCGCGCTGCAGACCGAGGTGGTGACGCTTTCGCATGGCATCAGGGGCCACCTGCGCATCGCCGCGATTGCCAGCGCGACCGCCGAATGGCTGCCGGCCGGTCTGGCCGCCTTCAGCTTGACCCACCCCGCGCCGCCTGCCCATTCGGCGCGACAATCCCGACTTCGTTCGAAGGCCCGCCCATGACCGCACGCACCCTGTACGACAAGCTCTGGGACGACCATGTCGTCCACACCGAGGAGGACGGCACCGCCACCCTCTACATCGACCGCCACCTGGTGCACGAGGTGACCAGCCCGCAGGCCTTCGAGGGCCTGCGCCTGGCTGGCCGCAAGGTCTGGCGCGTCAGCTCCATCGTCGCCACCGCCGACCACAACACCCCCACCACCGGCTGGGCCCAGGGCTATGACGGCATCGCCGACCCGATCAGCAAATTGCAGATCACCACGCTGGACGCCAACATCGCGGCGTACGGCGCGGCGGCCTACTTTCCCTTTCTGGACAAGCGCCAGGGCATCGTGCATGTGATCGGCCCGGAGCAGGGCGCCACGCTGCCGGGCATGACGGTGGTCTGCGGCGACAGCCACACCAGCACCCATGGCGCCTTCGGTGCGCTGGCGCATGGCATCGGCACCAGCGAGGTGGAGCATGTGATGGCGACCCAGACCTTGCTGGCCAAGAAGGCCAAGAACATGCTGGTCAAGGTCGAAGGCGCGCTCACCAAGGGCCTGACTGCCAAGGACATCGTGCTGGCGGTGATCGGCAAGATCGGCACCGCCGGCGGCACCGGCTACACCATCGAGTTCGGCGGCAGCGCCATACGCGCGCTCAGCATGGAAGGCCGGATGACGGTGTGCAACATGGCCATCGAGGCCGGCGCCCGCGCCGGCCTGGTGGGCGTGGACGAGACCACCCTCCATTACGTCAAGGGCCGGCCGTTCGCGCCCAAGGGCGTGGAGTTCGAGCATGCAGCCGCACTCTGGCGCACGCTGCGCAGCGACGAGGGCGCGCACTGGGACGCGGTGGTGGAGATCGATGCCACGCAGTTGAAGCCGCAGGTCACCTGGGGCACCAGCCCCGAGATGGTGCTCGACATCGACGGCCGCGTGCCCGATCCCGACAAGGAGCGGGACGACACCAAGCGCAGCGCGATCGAGCGGGCCCTGGTCTACATGGGCCTGGAGCCCAACAAGCCGATCGCCGATGTGCGCATCGACAAGGTCTTCATTGGCAGTTGCACCAACAGCCGCATCGAGGACATGCGCGAGGCCGCCGCGGTGGTGCGCCGCATCGGCGGCAAGGTGGCCAGCAACGTCAAGCTGGCGCTGGTGGTGCCGGGCTCAGGCCTGGTCAAGGCGCAGGCCGAGGCCGAGGGGCTGCACGAGATCTTCAAGGCCGCCGGCTTCGAATGGCGCGAGCCTGGCTGCAGCATGTGCCTGGCGATGAACGCCGACCGGCTGGAGCCCGGCGAGCGCTGTGCCAGCACCAGCAACCGCAACTTCGAAGGCCGGCAGGGCGCGGGCGGCCGCACCCACCTGGTGAGCCCGGCGATGGCCGCTGCCGCTGCGCTGAACGGCCATTTCGTCGACATTCGCCGTATCACTTGACCCACCCCCGAAGCGCCTTCGGCGTCCTTGCAGGCCGCGCAGTGCCAGAGGCACTGCTCTTCGGCAGGCACAAACGACTGGCCGTTTGTGTCCGGCCTCAGCCCCCTCAAGGGGGCACCGCCAGCGGCCCGGCAAAGCCGGTTCCGCGGCGGTCGCTGGGTTGAGCAGCCACATCACTGAGAGGTTTTTCATGCAAGCTTTCACCGTGCACCAGGGCCTGGTCGCCCCGATGGACCGGGCCAACGTCGACACCGACGCCATCATCCCCAAGCAGTTCTTGAAGGCCATCGCCCGCACCGGCTTCGGCCCCAACCTGTTCGACGAGTGGCGTTATCTGGACAAGGGCGAGCCCGGGCAAGACCCGGCCAGCCGCAGGCCGAACCCGGACTTCGTGCTGAACCAGCCGCGTTACGCGGGGGCCAGCGTGCTGCTGGCGCGCACGAACTTCGGCTGCGGCTCCAGCCGCGAGCACGCGCCCTGGGCACTGGACCAGTACGGCTTTCGCGCCATCATCGCGCCCAGCTATGCCGACATCTTCTTCAACAACTGCTTCAAGAACGGCCTGCTGCCGATCGCGCTGCCCGACAGCGTGGTGGCGCAGCTCTTCGACGAGGTGCTGGCCTTCCCGGGCTACCGCCTGACGGTGGACCTGCCACGCCAGGTGGTGGTCAAGCCCGACGGCAGCGAGATCGCCTTCGAGGTGCAGGCCTTCCGCAAATACTGCCTGGTCAACGGCTTCGACGACATCGGCCTGACGCTGCGCCATGCCGACAAGATCAGGGCCTTCGAGGCTGAACGTCTGGCCCGCATGCCCTGGCTCGACCAGCGTGTGCTCTGACCCTTTCACCCACCGGAACCCACTGACATGAAGATCGCCATCCTGCCGGGCGACGGCATCGG
>JAYUQJ010000525.1:0-2696 GCA_043756825.1 Betaproteobacteria bacterium
CGTCACCGGCAGCCAGCGCGCCACGGCCCAGCAAGTGGCCCAGGCCGGGGTGCCGCTGTCAGCCCTGGCGCCGAACGCACCCGCCTCGCACACGGTGCAGCGTGGCGACACCCTGTGGGCCATCGCCACGCTGTTTCTCAGCACGCCCTGGCGCTGGCCCGAACTGTGGGGCATGAACCTGCAGGACATCAAGAATCCCCACCTGATCTACCCCGGCCAGGTGCTGGTGCTGGTCAACGAAGGGGGTCGGGTGCGCCTGCAACTGGCCCGCGCTGCAGGCTCGGGCGAGTCGGCGGTGGCGCCCACCAACACGGTCAAGCTGTCGCCGCGCATCCGCAGCCAGCTGCTCGACAACGGCGCGATCGCGTCGATCCCGATGCAGTTGATCCTGCCTTTCCTGAACGAGGCCATGGTGCTGAGCCAGGACGCCCTGAACCAGGCGCCCCGCATCGTCGCCACGCAAGAGGGCCGGGTAATGATCTCGCGCGGCGAGACGGCCTACGTCAGGGGCGATCTGCAGGGCCTGAGCAGCTTCACCCTGTACCGCGAGGGCAAGGCCCTGAAAGACCCGGTGAGCGGTGAATTGCTGGGTTTTGAGGCCACCTATGTCGGCACCGCCGACCAAGTGCGCGCCGCCTCGCAACAGGCACAGACCGGCGGCCGGCCGGCCCTGATGGTGCCCGCGACGGTGGTGATGACCAGCGCCCGCCTGGAAGCCGGCGTGGGCGACAGACTGGCAGCGGTGCCAGCGCGCGATTTTTCGGCCTTCGTGCCGCATGCGCCCGCCAGCGCCATCGACGCACGGGTGGTGTCGATCTACGGTGAAGCCCTGACCGCCGGGCAGAACCAGATCGTGGCCTTGAATCGCGGCGCGCGCGACGGCCTGGAGCGCGGTCATGTGCTGGCGCTCTGGCGTGCCGGCGTCGTGGCCACCGACCGCACCGCCGTGCCAGCCCAGGCCCTGCAGTTGCCCGATGAGCGCAGCGGCCTGGTGTTCGTGTTCCGGGTATTTGACCGGGTGGCCTATGCGCTGATCCTGTCGGCCACCGAGCCGGTGCGGCCGGGCGACCGGGTCAGCCCGCCCTGAGCGGCCCACCGCATGGCCCCGGCGCCCGGCCAGCCAGGCCCGCCGCTGTCCGGCGACGAACTCGCCGCCTGGTTGCACCTGCTGCACAGCGAGGGCGTTGGCCGCGAAGGCGCGCGCCGTCTGATGACCCGGCTGGGCAGCCCGCAGCAGGTGCTGGACGCCAGCCTGCATGAGCGCGCCGAATGCGTGGACCCGCGCTGCGCGGCCGCCCTGGGCCGGCCCCCGGCCGGCCACGCCGAACGGCTGGCCGCCACCCTGGCCTGGCGCAACGGCGGCGCTGACCGTCGGGTGATGGTGCTGGGCGACGCCGACTACCCGCCCCTGCTGCTGCACAGCGCCGATCCGCCCTTGCTGCTGTACCTGCACGGCCGCGCCGGTCTGCTCGGGCGCTCCTCGGTGGCCCTGGTGGGCAGCCGCAAACCCAGTGCCCAGGGGCTGGACCACGCCCGCAGCTTTGCCCGCGGCCTGAGCGACCAGGGCTGGACCGTGGTCTCGGGCCTGGCCGCGGGCATCGACGGCGCTGCCCACGAGGGCGCGCTGGCCGGCGCCGACGACGCCCGCCAGCGCGGCCTGGACGGCGGCAGCACGCTGGCGGTGATAGGCACCGGCATCGACTTGGTCTACCCCGCATCGCACCGCCGGCTGGTGCAGCGCATCACCAGCCAGGGCCTGATGGTCAGCGAGTACTGCCTGGGTACGCCGCCGCTTGCGGCCAATTTCCCGCAACGCAACCGCCTGATCGCCGGCCTGGCGCGCGGCACCCTGGTGGTCGAAGCGGCCCTGCGCTCGGGCTCGCTGATCACGGCCCGCCTGGCCGCCGAGGCCGGCCGCGAAGTGATGGCGCTGCCCGGCTCGGTGCTGGCCACGCAATCGGCGGGATGCCATGCACTGATCCGGCAAGGCGCCGCGCTGGTGACATCGGTGGACCAGGTACTGGAGGAACTGCAGGCCCTGCCCGCGCTGGCAGCGGCTGCGCCGGCAGACGACCCAAAGGCGCCGGCGGCGACAACGGCGGCGCTCGACGACCCGGTGCTGGCCGCGCTGGGCCACGACCCGCTGACGCTGGACGCCCTGATCGCCCGCTGCGGCTGGTCGGCCCCGCGCCTGTCAGCCCATCTGCTGACCCTGGAACTCGACGGCCACCTGGCCCGCCTGCCGGGCGGCCTGTACCAGCGCCGACGCCAGGCCTGACCGACCCTGCAGCAGCCCGGCCAGACCAGCGCTGAGGGCCGGAATCGCTGGGGTATAGTGGTTTGATGTTCGAGGTCCTGGTTTATCTCTACGAGACGTATTGGCGCCCTGACGCCTGCCCTGATCATGACCAGCTGACCCGTAAACTGTCGGCGGTCGGCTTCGAGACCGATGAGATTGCCGACGCCCTGACCTGGCTCGACGGCCTGGCCGAGACCGCCCAGGCCCATACCGGCGAGCAGTCGGCCGACGCCTTGCGCGTCTACAGCCCGGCGGAGATCGACCGCCTCGGCGAAGATTCCATCGGCTTCGTCGCCTTCCTCGAATCCGCCGGCGTGCTGCCGCCGGCCATGCGCGAGATGGTGATCGACCGCGCCAGCGCGGTCGACACCGGCCCGCTGGCCCTGGAGGACCTGAA
>JAYUQJ010000526.1:0-7137 GCA_043756825.1 Betaproteobacteria bacterium
CCCAGCCGCGGCAAGATCTCCGTCACCCCCACCAAGCCGCTGAGCAACCAGCGCGACCTGAGCCTGGCCTACTCGCCCGGCGTGGCCTACCCCTGCCTGGACATCGCGGCCGACCCCAGCCTGGCGGCCGAGTACACCAGCCGCGGCAACCTGGTCGGCGTGATCACCAACGGCACCGCCGTGCTGGGCCTGGGCGACATCGGCCCCCTGGCCGCCAAGCCGGTGATGGAGGGCAAGGGCTGCCTGTTCAAGAAATTTGCCGGCATCGACGTGTTCGACATCGAACTGGCCGAGCGCGACCCCGACAAGCTGGTGGAGATCATCGCCGCGCTCGAGCCCACGCTGGGCGGCATCAACCTCGAGGACATCAAGGCGCCCGAGTGCTTCCAGATCGAGCGTCAGCTGCGCGAGCGGCTGAAGATCCCGGTCTTCCATGACGACCAGCATGGCACCGCGATCATCTCGTCGGCGGCACTGATCAATGCGCTCGAATTGGTGGGCAAGCAGATCGGCCAGATCAAGCTGGTGGTCTCGGGCGCGGGGGCTGCGGCCATTGCCTGCCTCGACCTGATGGTGAGCCTGGGCGTGAAGATCGAGCACATCTTCGCGGTGGATTCCAAGGGCGTGATCCGCGAGGGCCGCAGCGACGTGGACGCAGGCAAGCTCGACGAATCCAAGCAGCGCTATTGCCAGCGCACCGAGGCGCGCACGCTGGCTGATGCGATCGTGGATGCCGATGTCTTTCTGGGCTGCTCGGCCGCCGGCGTGCTGACCCCCGAGATGGTGGGCACGATGGCGCGCCAGCCGATCATCCTGGCGCTGGCCAACCCCGAGCCCGAGATCCGGCCCGAGCTGGCCAGGCAGGCCCGGCCCGACTGCATCGTGGCCACCGGCCGGTCGGACTACCCCAACCAGGTCAACAACGTCCTGTGCTTTCCCTACATCTTCCGGGGTGCGCTCGATTGCGGCGCCACCACCATCAACGAGGCGATGAAGCTGGCCTGCGTGCACGAGATCGCTGCGCTGGCCAAGGCCGAGGCCAGCGACGAGGTGGCCGCCGCCTATGCCGGCAAGGAGCTGAAGTTCGGCCCCGACTACATCATCCCCACACCCTTTGACGTGCGCCTGATCCTGCGCATCGCGCCGGCGGTGGCCCGGGCCGCCGCCGAGTCGGGCGTGGCCTTGCGGCCGATTGCCGACCTGGAGGCCTACCGCCAGCAGCTCACCCGCTTCGTCTACCAGACCGGCATGGTGATGCGCCCGGTGTTTGCGGCCGCGCGCGCGGCTTGCGCCGAGCGCCAGACCCGGGTGGTGTATGCCGAGGGCGAGGACGAGCGCGTGCTGCGCGCGGTGCAGGTGGTGCTGGACGAGCGCCTGGCCAGGCCGGTGCTGATCGGCCGGCCTGCGGTGATCGACATGCGCATCGCCCGCGCCGGGCTGCGCCTGCAGCGCGGGGTGGACTTTGAGGTCTGCGACCCCGAGAGCGACCCGCGCTTTCGCGACTATTCGGCGCTCTACCACCAGTTGATGGGCCGCGAGGGCATCACGCCCGAGGCCGCCAAGGCCGCAGTGCGGCGCAGCAATACCCTGATCGCCAGCCTGATGCTCAAGCGCGGTGAAGCCGACGCCATGCTGTGCGGCATGGTGGGCCGCTACGAAGCCCACCTCGACCATGTGCGCCAGGTGATCGGCATGAAGCCCGGGGCTCGCACACTGGCGGCGATGAACGCACTGATGCTGGACGCGCACACCCTGTTCCTGACCGATACCTTTGTCAATGAGGAGCCCAGCGCCGAGGAGCTGGCCGACATCGCGCTGATGGCCGCGGCCGAGGTGCGCCGCTTCGGCATGCCGGCCAAGGTGGCGTTCCTGTCGCATTCGATGTACGGCAGCTCGCACCGGGCGTCGGCCCGGCGCATGCGCGCGGCGCGCGACCTGTTCGTGCAGCGCGCACCCGAGATCGAATGCGACGGCGAGCTGCAGGGCGATGCCGCGCTGTCGGAATCCATTCGCGCCAGTTTCCTGAGCGACGCCACGCTCAAGGGGGCGGCCAACCTGCTGGTGCTGCCCAACCTGGACGCGGCCAATATCCTGTTCAATGTGCTCAAGATCACTGCCAGCCACGGCGTGACCATCGGGCCCATCCTGCTGGGGGCGGCGGCGCCGGCGCATATCCTCACCCCATCGGCCACGATGCGGCGCCTGGTCAACATGACTGCGCTGGCAGTGGCAGACGCGGCCGAGTTGCGCGAAGCCGCCGCTGGCGCTGGCCTGAAAGTACCCGCCCGGTAAGCGCTGCGGGCCGACCGGCCCCGATAATCCGCCGCTCATCCAGCCCCACCGGGACAACCCATGCCACGCGCCACCAAGATCGTTGCCACCCTAGGCCCTGCCAGCAGCGATCCCGACGTGCTGGAACGCCTGCTGCGCGCCGGCGTGGACGTGGTGCGCCTGAACTTCAGCCACGGCAAGGCGCAAGACCACATCGACCGGGCCAACCTGGTGCGCAGCGTGGCCCAGAAGGTGGGCAAGCCGGTGGCCATCATGGCCGACCTGCAGGGCCCCAAGATCCGCGTGGGCAAGTTTGCCGACGGCAAGGTGATGCTGGTCAACGGCGAGCGCTTCGTGCTGGACGCTGCCCGCGAGGCCCCCGGCGCGCTGGATGGCGTTGGCCTGGACTACAAGGAGCTGCCGCGCGACGTCAAGCCCGGCGACACCCTGCTGCTCAACGACGGCCTGATCGTGCTGACGGTCGAAGCGGTGCGCGGCGAGCAGGTGCACACCCTCGTCAAGGTGGGCGGCGAGCTCAGCAACAACAAGGGCATCAACAAGCAGGGCGGTGGCCTGACCGCCCCCGCCCTGACCGGCAAGGACATGGAGGACATCAAGACCGCGATGGCCTTCCAGTGCGATTACCTGGCGGTGAGTTTTCCCAAGAACGCCACCGACATGGAGATGGCGCGCCAACTGGCCAACGTGGCCGGCGAGGCCTACCGCCACAAGCCGGCGATGATCGCCAAGATCGAGCGCAGCGAGGCCATCCCCAACCTGGAGGCCATCCTGCGCGCCAGCGACGGCATCATGGTGGCGCGCGGTGATCTGGCCGTGGAGGTGGGCAATGCCACCGTGCCGGCGCTGCAAAAAAAGATGATCCGGATGGCCCGCGAGATGGACAAGATCGCCATCACCGCGACCCAGATGATGGAGAGCATGATCGTCAACCCGGTGCCTACCCGGGCCGAGGTCAGCGACGTGGCCAATGCGGTGCTGGACGGCACCGACGCGGTGATGCTCAGCGCCGAGACTGCCGCCGGCAAGTACCCGGTCGAGACCGTCGAGCAGATGGCCGCAATCGCCCTGGAGGCCGAGCGCGCCGAGGATGTGCAGCTCGACGGTGACTTCAGCAACCGGCGCTTCGGCCGGATCGACCAGAGCATCGCCATGGGCGCGCTGTTCACCGCCTTCCACCTGGGCTGCAAGGCCATCGTGGCGCTGACCGAATCGGGCTCGACCGCACTCTGGATGAGCCGCCACAACATCCATGTGCCGATCTTCGGCCTGACGTCGAAACCGCAATCTGAACGCCGCATGGCGCTGTACCGCAATGTGCGCCCGGTGTTGATGCCGGTGCACAGCGACCGCGACACCGCGCTGGCCCAGGCCGAGCAGGTGTTGATCGCGCGCGGCGTACTGATGCCTGGCGACACCTACGCCATCACCTGCGGTGAGCCGATGGGCTACCCCGGCGGCACCAATATGCTCAAGGTCTGCCGGGTCGGCTGACGCGGGGCCGACTGGCCCAGCCGGCTGCCACCAGGGCGATGCCGAGCAGCGCCAGCGAGGCCGGCGCCGGCACCGACACCGGCCCGGCGGCGGAGGTGCCGACACCGGGGCAGTCGGTGGATACGGTGTTGCCATCCAGCGTCACGGCCGCATGCAGGGCGATGGCCCGGCCACACAGGATGCTGGCACCGGTGTCCAGCGTGATGCTCTGGTCGGCCAGCAGGCTGCCGGCAAATACCGTCGCAGTGCCCAGCGTGGCCGAACTGCCGACCTGCCAGAACAAGCCCTCGGCAGGGGCCGTGGCAATCATCCGGTTGATGACGCTGACCACCGAGTTGCTGGCCGACGTCAAGGCACTGCCAATCTGGAAGATGAAGGCCGCATCGGGCAGGTTCTGGTAATCCAGCACCAAGGTACCCGTCAATTGGGCCGCCGCAGCGAAGAAATAGATCCCCGGGGTCAGCGTGAGCCCGCCCAGGTCCTGGCCCGTGAGGTTGGCGCTGAACGGTCGCCCGGCCAGATTGTTGTAGGCGGTCAAGGCATCGGCCTGCGCCTGCTGTGCCACGGCATCGGTCTGGTGCACTGTGCCGGTCAAGGTGATGGTGTTCAGGCCGGTGATGGCGTCGCCAGGATAGACCCCCAGATCGCCCACCAGCGTGGTGGCGCCGGTGTTGGTGACGGTGGAGGCCCCCAGCACCGCAAAGGCCTGGGCCGTGCCCAGCAGCGGCGCCGCGCCAGCGGGTGCCATCGCCACCAAGCCTAGCCAGGCCAAGAGGGCAGGGAGGGCAGGCAGGGCAGGCAGGGCAGCCAGGCGGCTGGCGCGCCGATTTGAAGATGCAGACGCTGTCGTGGGTCGCATTGAAACTCCTGCGCATTGCAACGCTAACCTCGATTGTGGCCGACACCGTTGGTCCGGTTTGTGCGCTGTCGCACACTGCAGCCCGACGGCCCGGCAAGCGCTGCCCTGGCATGTCTCGCGAAAGCGGCCTGACAGGCCCCGGCCGATACAATCGGCGCCCGGTTACATCGCGGTTTCAAGGCCAGCCCGAGCGGCCTGGGCCACCCTCCCCGACACCCCACCCGCAGGATCTGCCATGCCACTCGTCTCGATGCGCCAACTGCTGGACCATGCCGCTGAAAACAGCTACGGCATCCCGGCCTTCAACATCAACAACCTCGAGCAGGTGCAGGCCGTGATGAGCGCCGCGGCCGAGGTCGACGCGCCGGTGATCCTGCAGGCCAGTGCGGGCGCGCGCAAGTATGCGGGCGAGCATTTCATCAAGCACCTGATCGCAGCGGCCACCGAGGCCTACCCAAACGTGCCCTTGGTGATGCACCAGGACCACGGCCAGAGCCCGGCCATCTGCCAGGGCGCGATCGACCTGGGTTTCAGCTCGGTGATGATGGACGGCTCGCTGGCGGCCGACGGCAAGACCATCGCCAGCTACGAATACAACGTCGAAGTCACCCGCGCGGTGGTCGACATGGCCCACAAGCTGGGGGTCACGGTCGAGGGCGAACTGGGCTGCCTGGGCAGCCTGGAGACCATGAAGGGCGACAAGGAGGACGGTCATGGCACCGACAGCACCATGACCATCGACCAGTTGCTGACCGACCCCGAGCAGGCCGCCGACTTCGTCAAGAAAACCCAGCTTGATGCGCTGGCAATCGCCATCGGCACCAGCCACGGTGCCTACAAGTTCACCCGCAAGCCGACCGGTGACATCCTGGCCATCGAGCGCATCAAGCAGATCAACCGACGCATTCCCAACACCCACCTGGTGATGCACGGCAGCAGCAGCGTGCCGCAAGACCTGCTGGCTGAGATCCGCAAGTACGGGGGCGACATGAAGGAGACCTACGGCGTTCCGGTCGAGGAGATCCAGGAAGCCATCAAGTTCGGGGTGCGCAAGATCAACATCGACACCGACATCCGCCTGGCCATGACCGCAGCGATCCGGCGCTTCTTTGTCGAGAACCCCAGCAAGTTCGACCCGCGCGAATACCTCAAGCCAGCACGCGAAGCCGCCAAAGCCATCTGCCTGCAGCGCTATGTGCAGTTTGGTTGCAGTGGCCAGGGCAGCAAAATCAAGGCCCAGCGCTTGAGCACGGTAGCCCAGCGCTATGCCAGCGGTGAACTGGCCCAGGTCGTCACCTGACGGCCCGCGCCGGGGCCTGGGCCCGGCACACCCCCAGCGAACACTGCGCTGCACCTGCCGGCGGCGTCCGGGCTTCGGCCCACTGGACCTGCGACAGCACGTCGCTGAAGCCGCTGATCTGGCAGTCCTGCCCCGGCCAGCCGGGGCATCCCGCAATCCGCCATGCGCGCCGTGACGCCGGGCCGGCGCTGTGCCGAGCTACACGCGCAAAAGGGGGGATTGGCAGGCAGGCCGGCGAATGCCTTAACAAGGCCGCCGACCGGGGTCGAAAGGCACAATCTCTGCACCTTTCAAACCTGCCTTTGGACAACCCATGAGCACCCCCAGCACCGTTTTTGAGACCTCGCTCAAGTCATTGCCCTTGCTGGCACGCGGCAAGGTGCGCGACAACTACGCTGTGGGCAACGACCGCATCCTGATGGTCGCCAGTGACCGCCTCAGCGCCTTTGACGTGATCATGGACGAGCCGATTCCGGGCAAAGGCGCCTTGCTCACGCAAATGGCGCTCTTTTGGTTCAACAAACTCGGTCCGGCGGGCCTCAACATCTGCCCGATCCACCTCACCGGCGACGCGCCCGAGAGTGTGGTGAGCGCCGCTGAGCTGCCGCAGGTGGCCGGCCGCGCTATGCTGGTCAAGCGCCTCAAACCGCTGCCGGTGGAAGCGGTGGTGCGCGGTTATCTGGCCGGCAGTGGCTGGAAGGAATACCAGGAGAACCAGGCGGTGTGTGGCGTCAAGCTGCCGGCGGGCCTGAAGAATGCCTCCAAACTGCCCGCGCCCATTTACACGCCGGCCGCCAAGGCGGCGGTCGGTGACCATGACGAGAACATCACGTTCGAGCAAACCGTGGGCATGATCGGCCTGGATCTGGCCACCCGCATCCGCGACATCAGCCTGCGTCTGTATCAGGCCGCCAGCGAGATCGCGGCCACCAGGGGCATCATCATTGCCGATACCAAGTTCGAGTTCGGTCTGGACGCCGACGGCACGCTGACGCTGATGGACGAGGTGCTCACGCCTGATTCGTCCCGTTTCTGGCCGGCCGAGAGCTACCAGGAAGGCACTAACCCACCCAGTTTCGACAAGCAGTTTGTGCGCGACTGGCTGGAACAGGCCCAGGTCGACGGCAAACCCTGGAGCAAAACTCCACCGGCGCCGCGCGTGCCCCATGAGGTGATTGCCAAAACCGCCGCCAAA
>JAYUQJ010000527.1:0-7127 GCA_043756825.1 Betaproteobacteria bacterium
GGTGCCCGGCGTTGTGCAGTGCCTGGGCATGGGCTGCGAGCGCTTGACCTGGGGCCCCGGACCTGGCCGCGATGCCACCCTGTGCGAGAGGTGGTGCGGCGTGCCGGGCGCCAGAATTCAGGCCCGGTAACCGATTCTACGCAGGTGGCTCAGAGGCAGCGGTCGGCCACCACCAGCAGCAGCCTGCCGTCCGGCGCCTCGATCCAGGCCCGGGCCTGCAGCCGGGTGGGTTCGGCGCCGGCCGGCCAGCGCAGCGCGCGCAGATGACTGATCGGCAGGCCGCGCGGGGCGCTGTCCAGTGCCAAGGGGCCGGCCACGCTGCGCACCAGCGCACGTGGCACGGCCGTGCCGTCGCTGCCGGCCGGCACCTGCTCCACCAGCGCCAGCCAGCCGCTGCTGCCGGCCGGCAGGCGGCTGCGGGCCGGCCCGGCCAGGCGCAGTTCCAGGCCGAAGTAGCCGTGCCAGGCCGGGCCCGACTGCACCTGCAGGCCGCCCGCTGCCAGGCTGCGCCGGGGGGCGCCCAGGGCCTGCAAGGGCGCCACATCGGGAAGCGCCGCCCTGCTGCCGGGCCGCAGGCGCTGCAGTCGCTCGGTTGACTCGGGCAGGGCGCCGGCGGCCAGTGCGGCATCGGTGGCAGCCGGCACGATCCAGTCGAACAGCCAGCCGGGCCGGGCCCCTCCAGGATGGCCCGCGGGCGGCCGGTCATCGGCCCAGCAGCCTGGACAATCGGCGCTGTAGACCCGCTCCAGGGTGGCTGCGGTGGCCGCCGGGCAGGCCGGTTTGGCCACTGCGGGCTGCAGGGCCGCCAGCGCGCACAGCCCGGCTCCTAGAATCGATGGATGCATGAACAGTATTCTGAGGCGCCCGCCGCCGCCGTGCCCGGCACCGGGTCTCTGCTCAAGGGCCTGAACCCCGAGCAACTGGCGGCGGTGACGCTGCCGGTCCAGCCCAGCCTGATCCTGGCCGGTGCCGGCTCGGGCAAGACCCGGGTGCTGACCACCCGCATCGCCTGGCTGATGGCCACCGGCCAGGTGGGCCCGGGCGGGCTGATGGCGGTGACCTTCACCAACAAGGCCGCCAAGGAGATGGTGCACCGCCTCTCAGCCATGTTGCCGGTGGCCGTGCGCGGCATGTGGATAGGCACCTTCCACGGCCTTTGCAACCGTTTCCTGCGGGCCCACTGGAAGCTGGCCGGCTTGCCGCAGTCCTTCCAGATCCTCGACACGGCCGATTCGCAATCGGCCGTCAAGCGCATCATCAAGGCGATGGGGCTGGACGAGGAGCGTTATGTCGCCAAGCAGGTCAGCTGGTTCATCGCTGCGCGCAAGGACAACGGCGAGCGGCCCCAGGATGTGCAGGCCGTCGACCCGCAGGCGCGCAAGATGGTCGAGATCTACCAGGCCTACGAGGACCAGTGCCAGCGCGAGGGCGTGGTCGACTTTGCCGAGCTGATGCTGCGCACCTACGAGCTGATGCGCGACAACACCGCCCTGCGCGAGCATTACCAGCGCCGCTTCGCCCACATCCTGGTCGACGAGTTTCAGGACACCAACCGCCTGCAGTACGCCTGGCTGAAGATGTTTGCACCGGCGTCGGGCCACCAGAGCGTGTTCGCGGTGGGCGACGATGACCAGAGCATCTATGCCTTTCGCGGCGCCCAGGTGGGCAATATGGCTGACTTCGAGCGCGAGTACCGGGTCAGGCAGGTGATCAAGCTGGAGCGCAATTACCGCAGCTTCGGCAATATTCTCGACAGCGCCAATGCGCTGATCGCTCACAACACCCGGCGTCTGGGCAAGAACCTCAGCACGGAGGCCGGGCCGGGCGAGCCGGTGCGGGTGAGTGAGGCCACCAGCGACTATGCCGAGGCGCAGTGGCTGCTGGACGAGGCCCAGCAACTGCACCGCAGCGGCACGCCGCGCAGCGAGATCGCCATCCTCTACCGCAGCAATGCGCAGAGCCGGGTGATGGAGAGCGCGCTGTTCAATGCCGGCGTGCCCTACCGGGTCTACGGCGGGCTGCGTTTTTTCGAGCGCGCCGAGGTCAAGCATGCGCTGGCCTATCTGCGCCTGATCGAGAACCCCAATGACGACACGTCCTTCCTGCGGGTGGTCAACTTCCCCACCCGCGGCATCGGTGCGCGCACCGTCGAACAGGTGCAGGACGCCGCCCGTGCCAGCGGCCGCAGCCTGCACCAGAGCGTGGCCGCAGTGGCCGGCAAGGGCGGCAGCAATCTGCTGGCCTTCACCGCCCTGGTCGACACCCTGCGTGAGCGCACCCGCGGCCTGACGCTGCGCGAGATCATCGAGCAGATGCTGCACGAAGTCGGCCTGATCGAGTTCTACCGCAGCGACAAGGAGGGCGCCGACCGCATCGAGAACCTGCAGGAGCTGGTCAACGCCGCGGAGGCCTTTGTCACCCAGGAGGGCTTTGGCAAGGATGCGGTGGCCTTGCCGGTGGACGAGCATGGCCCCGGCGCCATCGCCAGCGGCCTGCCCGCCGCATTGGCCAATGTCGATCTGACGCCCGATGCCGAGACCGGCGAGATCGTCTCGCCGCTGGCCGCCTTCCTGACCCACGCCGCGCTGGAAGCCGGCGACAACCAGGCCCAGGCCGGCCAGGATGCGATCCAGCTGATGACCGTGCATTCGGCCAAGGGCCTGGAGTTCGACTGCGTATTCATCACCGGGCTGGAGGAGTCGCTGTTCCCGAACGAGAAGGCGATGAGCGATGTCGACGGCCTGGAAGAAGAGCGCCGCCTGATGTATGTGGCCATCACCCGGGCGCGCAAGCGCCTGTACCTGAGTTTCAGCCAGACCCGGCTGCTGCACGGCCAGACCCGCTACAACGTCAAGAGCCGCTTTCTGGAAGAGCTGCCCGAGGGCGCGCTGAAGTGGCTGACCCCGCGCAACCAGGGCTTCGGTTCGGGCTATGCGCGTGAGTACCAGCAGGCCTGGCAGAAGGGCAGCGGCCTGGGCTCGGTGGTGGGCGCCGGCCGGGTGTCTGGCCGACCGGCCTATGCCAGCCCGCCGCCAGCGCCGCCACTGGTGAGCAAGACGCCGCCCACGCATGGCCTGCGGGTGGGGCAGGGCGTGTTCCACACCAAGTTCGGCGAGGGCGTGGTGCTGACGCTGGAGGGCAGCGGCCCGGATGCGCGGGCCCAGGTCAACTTCGGCCGCCACGGCGCCAAGTGGCTGGCGCTGGCCATCGCCAAGCTGACGCCGGTGGACTGATCAGGCCAGATGGGCTTCCAGCGCGCGGGCCAGGGCCTCGGGCTGGTCGTGGTGCAGCATGTGGCCGGCGTCACGCAGCTCGACCTGGTGCACGTCCGGCACATGCGCCAGCCGCGACTGGAACTCGGCGATCGAATAGCGCCCCCCCCACCAGTCGTCGGCCCGGCTGGCATGGGCCTGCACCCACAGCAGCGGCGCGGTGATGGCCGACCAGGTGGCGATGGCGTCGGCCGCGCGGTAAGGCACCGGGTTGATGCGCTTGTGCGCCGGGTCGGCCCGCAGATGCCATTGGCCATCGGCCGCCAGCGCCGACCAGTGGCCGGCCAGCCACAGCGCCTTGTCCTCGGCCAGCCGCGGATTGTTCTTGCGCAGGCGCTGCGCCACCTCGGCCAGGCTGGCATAGGGTTTCAGCGCGACGGGGTGCTTCAGTTGGTCCAGCCAGTTGGCCAGGCGCCCGGGCGCTTGCGCGGCGGGCAGGTCGGGCAGGCCGAAGCCCTCCAGGTTGACCAGCCGGCGCACCCGCTGCGGCCGCACGCCGGCATAGGTCATCACGATGTTGCCGCCCATGCTGTGGCCCACCAGGTCGATGGGCGCGTCGGGCGACAGGGTGTCGATCAGGGTGTCCAGGTCGCCCAGGTAGTCGGCGAACCAGTAGCTGTCGGTGGGCGGGCCTTCGGTGCGACCGAAACCGCGCCAATCGGGCGCCACCACGCAACGCTGGCCCAGCGGGCCGTCGGCCAGGGCGTCGACCACGAACTGGAAGCTCGCCCCCACGTCCATGTAGCCGTGCACCATCAACAGCAGCGGTTGCTGTGGCACGGGCTGGCCCCATTGGGTCAGGTGGTACTGCAACTGGCGCACCGCCTGGAAACGGGGCTGGCCCAAGCGGCGGATCGTGTAGGCATCGGTCATGCTTGCACTGTAGACGGCTCGGGCAGGCTGCCAGAATGGCGAAATGATCGATTTTAAACTTCGCCCGGCCCGGCCCGACGATGTGCCGGCGATTGCCAGCCTGGTGGCCGAACTGGCCGAGTTCGAGCAGCTCAGCCATTTGTTGCAGCTGACCCCTGAAACTCTGGCGCCGCACCTGTTCGGCGCCAGACCGGTGGTAGAGGCGGTGGTGGCCGAGTTGACGCCGGCGGGCAGCGCGCCGCAGGTGGTGGCCTATGCGCTGTTCTTCACCAATTTCTCCACCTTCCTGGCCAAGCCCGGCCTTTATCTGGAGGACCTGTACGTGCAGCCTGCCTGCCGCGGTGCCGGTATCGGCAAGGCCCTGCTGGCCCACCTGGGCCGGCTGGCGCTGGCGCGCGACTATGGCCGCTTCGAGTGGAGCGTGCTGGACTGGAACGAGAACGCGATCCGCTTCTACGAAAAGATGGGTGCCACGGTGATGCCGGAATGGCGCATCTGCCGGGTAGCCGGCACTGCCCTGCAGGCCTTTGCGCCGGCCCCCGGCAGGGATTGAGCGCGGCGCAGCCGGCGTTCAGGCGGCGGCCAGGGCCATCAACACCTCGGGCGCGATGCGCATCTTGCCGGCGTTGGGGGCCAGCACCGAATGCACCGCATGCTCGCGCTGCGATGTATCGCGGCGCAAGGGCTGGCTCAGGCTGGCGCCGGTGGGCGAGTTCATCGCTGCCACGATCGGGGTGGTCACGGTGGGGCCGCGCCTCACCACCAGGCCGCTTTCGCCCGACACCAGGCGCACCATGCAGCCGGGTGGGTAGACGCCGAACTCCTTGACCATCGCCAGCACCATCGGGTGGCTGGGCTCCTGCATGAACATCGTGCGGCCTGCCTTGTCGGCGTCGACCGCGCGCCGGGTTGCACGCGGACTGAGCTTGGCGGTGTAGATGTCGACCCGCCGCACCAGCGCCGCGAGGTCGCTGCAGACGCGCAGTCCGTGGGGGTAGCCGCTGCCGTCGGGTGCCTCGTGGTGCTGTTCCACGGCGGTCAGCCAATCGCTGTCGGTCACGCCGCTCATCTCCAGCAAGGTGCGGCTGAAGGCCGGGTGGGCCTGGATCGCGGCGCGCTGATCGGGCGAGGGCGGGCTGGTTTGCAGCGCCAGCTGGCCCTGCAGTTCCAGCATCGACAGGTTCATGGTCAGGGCGGTCTTGAAGGCGCGCTGCGCGTCGTCGCTGCTCCAGCCCAGGCGCTGGGCCACCAGGCTGCTGGTGATGGCCGCATGCATCGAATGGTTGACGCCGTATTGCACATGCTCGTTGCCCTGCTGGCGCAGCACCTGGAAGATGGCCAGGTCGGGGTCACGGTCGATGAGCGCGGCCACCGGTTCGGCGGCCTCGTCCAGGGCGGCACCAAAGGTCTGGGCATTCGTTTGACGCAGGGCACGGGCGACCCGATCCAGGCCATCGTTCCACATCGCCGGCAGCAGCGCCACCGGGGCTTTGCGCACCGCCTCGGCGCTGCGGTGCAGTTCGGCCAGGTCGACCAACGTGCCGCGGCTGAACAGGGCCTGCAACTGGGCACCAGATTCGAGCGTGCGCCCGCGTGCGAGCAGCAGGGTCTCGTCGGCGCTGTAGACGTTGAACGGCAGCGGGGCACCCACGGTGATGCGGTTCTTGACGACGGCGAGCGGGGTGTAGCGCATGGCGGGTTGGTTTCCGGTCGATTCGAGCCGGCCGACCTTGGATGCGTGCGGCCGTGATTCCCCTGTGGGTATTTCGGTCGTGCGCGAGCGAACTTGAGGCGCCACAATGCAGCGATGAACACCCCGTCAAACATCTTGCGCGTCACTTCGCCCACCACTGCGCCCGCCACCTTGCGCGCCGCAACGCCGGCCGATGTGCCGGCGATCGTCGGTCTGATCCACGAACTGGCGGCGTTTGAAAAACTCGCCCACCTGTGCCTGGTCACGCCGCAGATTCTGGAGCCGCAGCTCTTCGGCCCGCAGCCGGCGGCACAGGCGGTGGTGGCGCAAGTCGGCGGCATGGTGGTCGGATTCGCACTTTTTTTTACGAACTTCTCCACCTTCCTGGGCAAGCCCGGCCTGTACCTCGAAGACCTGTACGTGCAGCCCGCACACCGCGGTGCCGGCATCGGCCGGGCCCTGCTGATGCATCTGGCGGCGCTCGCGGTCGAGCGCGGCTGCGGCCGCTTCGAGTGGAGCGTGCTCGACTGGAATGTGAATGCGGTCGCCCTCTACGAAAAGATGGGCGCCAAGCTCTTGCCCGAATGGCGCATCTGCCGGGTCAGCGGCGAGGGGCTGGCCGGCTTCGGCCGATGACGCCCGAGTCCCATGCAAGCCGACCGCCACGCCGCCATCCATGCATCGTTTCGGTGGCACGTGCCGGCGCGCTTCAACATCGCCGATGCCTGCTGCACGCGCTGGGCGCGCGCGACGCCGGACGCAGTGGCGATCCGCCTGGAGCATGAAGACGGGCGCAGCACGGCCCACACTTACGCCGAACTGCACGGCGCTGCAAACCGGCTCGCAAATGCATTGAAGCGGCTTGGCGTGCAACGCGGCGATCGGGTCGCCATCGTGATGCCGCAGCGCTTTGAAACGGCGGTCGCGCATATCGCGGTCTACCGGCTCGGCGCGGTGGCCATGCCGCTGTCGATGTTGTTCGGACCCGAAGCGCTGGAGTACCGGCTGAACCACGGCGACGCGCGGGTGGCGATCGTCGACGAGAGTGCCATCGACAACCTGTTGGCCGCGCGCAGTGCCACGCCCGGGCTGCGTGCCGTGCTCGCGGTGGGTGGCGCCGAAGGTCGCGGCGATATCGACTGGCGCGCCGCGCTGACCGCCGAACCGCGGATCTTCAAACCGGTGCAAACGCACGCCGACGAAGCCGCGGTGCTCATCTACACCAGCGGCACGACCGGCCCGCCCAAAGGCGCGCTCGTGCCCCACCGCGCACTGATCGGCAACTTGAC
>JAYUQJ010000528.1:0-7104 GCA_043756825.1 Betaproteobacteria bacterium
CTGGCGATAGCGTCCCACCTGCCAGGCCAGCAGCGACGACGGCCCCATGATGCCCGTCAGGGTGGCGATCACGCCGGCCAGCCCGGCCACATGCCAGCCCATCACCGCCACGAACAGGATGTTGGGCCCGGGTGCGGCCTGGGCGATGGCCACGCCGGCGGTGAACTGGGCGTCGCTCATCCAGCCCTGCTCCGCCACCAGATAGCGCTGCATGTCGGGCGCGGTGGTGATCGCCCCGCCCACCGCCAACATCGACAGCAGCATGAAATGCAGCCACAGGTGCAGCAGATCGGTCCAGCTCAGACCGTGCAGCGACATCAGGCCGGTGTCCATCAGTCCGGCCGCCTGCCAGGGGCCGCTGTGCCGCCCAACCCGCGCCAGGCCAGGGTCATGCCCAGGCCGCCCAGGCCCAGCACCACGCCCACCATCGGCCAGCGCAGGCCGCCGACCATCACCGCCGTGCCGACGCTCAGCGCCAGCGCCGCCGCCGGGCCGAGCGGATTGCCGCGCAGGGTGCGCGCCAGTTTGACGGCCGTGGTCAGCACCAGACCGGCGGCCACCGCGCCCATGCCGCGCAGTGCACCGGCGACCCAGGGCAGGTCGGCGAACTGCTGGTAGGCCAGGGCCAGCGACAACACGATCACCAGCGGCACGCAGAGCAGGCCGGCCACCGCCGTGACCGCACCGCGCCAGCCCATGAAGCGGTCGCCCAGGATGATGGCGAGGTTGATGATGTTGGGTCCGGGCAGCACCTGGCCCAGGGTCAGCAGCTCGATGAACTGCTGCGGGCTGACCCAGCGCTCCTGCTCCACCAGGGTGCGGTGGGCCACCGGCAACACCCCGCCAAAGCCCTGCAGTGCCAGGCGATTGAACACCCACCACAGCCTGCCCAGCGAGGCCGGCTGGCGCAGGCGGGTCTCGGCGGGTGGCGGATCAACCATGCGCCGGCTCGCGCAGCATGGCCCGGCCGGCCCAGAGGCTGAGGGCGATCGCCGCCAGCATCCAGCCCAGGCCGACCCAGTGCAGGTTGCCATAGCCGCTGCCGGCCACCATCACCCCGCCGCTGCCGGCGCCCAAGGCTTGGCCGGCGTACAAGGCCGACGAATTGAGCGCGATCAGGGCCGGCGCCAGCGCCGGTGCGGCCATGCCCAGGCGGGCTTGCTGGGCCGAATTGGCGGCAAAGCAGCCCAGGGCCCAGGGCGTCAACACCAGCAGCATCAAGGGCAGGTTATGGCCCAGCGGCAAGGCCAGCAGCGACAGCGCCATCGCCGCCTGCAGCCAGGCCACCGCGCGCGCCGCGCCCAGCCGGTCGATGTGGCGCGAGACCCAAAGATTGCCCAACACCCCCAGCCCCCCGAACCACAGGAACAGGCCGCTGATCTCGGCCGGCCCTGCGCCCAGCACTTGGCGGTAGTAGGGCGCCAGGTAGCTTGACAAGATGAATTGCCCGGCCGCGCTGAGCGCGGTGACGCCGATGATGGCCAGCAACACCGGCCGGGTCGCCACCTGGCGCCAATCGGCCAGCGACAGGGCGGGCGGCCGGATGCCGTCGGGCAGGGCCCGCCACACCCCCAGGGCCGCAGCCAGCGACAACAGCGCCACGCCGTTGAAAGCCCAGCGCCAGCCCAGGGTCTCGGCCACCCAGGCGCCCAGGGGCATGCCCATCACCGACGCCAGCGACCAGCCGAGAAAGATGTGGGTGATGGCCCGGCCGCGTTGCGCGGGCGGCGCCATCAGGCTGATGGCGGCCGCCGCCTGGGGCGTGAACACCGCAGCGCCCAGCACCGACAGCAGCCGCACCGGCAGCAACAGGCCCAGGCTGGGCATCTGCGCGGCCAGCACATGGCCGGCCGCAAACCACAGCAGCGACGCCACCAGCAGGCGGCGCCGGTCATAGCCCGCCACCCAGGCCGCCAGCAAGGGCGCGCTCAGCGCCAGGGCCAGGCCGGCTGCCGTGATCAACTGGCCGGCCGCCGCAGCACTGACCTGCAGCGCGCGCGACAGGTCGTTGAGCGTGCCGATCACCACCATCACGCCGCAGCCGATGCTGAAATTGCCCATCAGCAAGGCCCGCTCGGCACGCGCCAGTCTCTGGCTGGCGTCGACCTCGGGCGCCGAAGCGCCCGACTGGTCGGCGCCCGCTGGCAGGGTCAACGGATCACCTTGAGGGCTTCCGGGTTGACGATGTTGCTGGGTTCGTTGCGGATGAAGTTGATGACGTTCTCGAACGCCGCGCCGAAGTACATCTCGTAGCTATCTTGTTCAACATAGCCGATGTGCGGCGTGCAGATGGCGTTTTCCAGGCGCAGCAGCGGGTGGCCTTGCAGGATGGGTTCGGTCTCGAACACGTCCACCGCCGCCAGCCCGGGCCGGCCCTTGTTGAGGGCCGAGACCAGCGCGTTGTCCTCCACCAGCTCGGCCCGCGAGGTGTTGACGAACAGCGCCGTGGGCTTCATGCGCGCCAAGTCTTCCAGGGTCACGGTGGCGCGGGTCTGCTCGTTCAGGCGCAGGTGGATGCTCAGCACATCGCAGCCCTCGAAAAAGGCCTCGCGGCTTTGCGCCGCCAGGTGCCCGTCAGACTCGGCGCGCAGGCGCGAGGCGGGGCTGCCCCAGACCACCACCTGCATGCCGAAGGCGCGGCCGTAGCCCGCCACCAGCTGGCCGATCTTGCCGTAGCCCCACAGACCCAGGGTGCGGCCCTTGAGCACCATGCCCAGGCCGAAGTTGGGCGGCATCGATGCGGCTTTCAGGCCGCTCTGTTGCCAGGCGCCATGCTTGAGATTGCCGATGTACTGCGGCAGCCGCCGCATCGCGGCCATGATCAGGGCCCAGCTCAGCTCGGCCGCAGCCACGGGCGAGCCGGTGCCGTCGGCCACCGCGATGCCCAGGCGTGTGCAGGTGGCCAGGTCGATATGGCCGCCGACGCGACCGGTCTGCGCAATCAGGCGCAGTTTGGGCAGCTTCTCCAGCAGGGCCCTGGGGAACTGGGTGCGCTCGCGGATCAGCACCAGCACCTCGGCCTCGCGCAAGCGCACCGCGAGCTGGCCGATGCCCTTGACGGTGTTGGTGAAGACCTTGGCGTTGTAAGGTTCCAGCCGTGTCGCACAGTGCAGTTTGCGAACGGCATCCTGATAGTCGTCTAGGATGATGATGTTCATGGTCTGGCTGGGGATTGTGCCGCGTCCGGCGCGGTTGCCGGCAGGCCGTTAGCATCCCGCCAGGCCACCCGCCGGGATGGTCGCTACACACCCGGAGACCCCCATGACGATTTCCATGCATTCGGCCAGCGTGCCGGTACTCCAGCGCCAGCTCGGCGCCCTGCTGACCTGGCTGGACAAGGCCGAGGCGCACGCCGCAGCACGTAAATTCGACACCGCCAACTACCTGCAATTGCGCCTGGCGCCCGACATGCTGCCCTTCGTGGCGCAGATCCGTATCGCCAGCGATTCGGCCAAGAGCTGCGTGGCCCGGCTGGCCGGCCAGGAGCCGCCCAAGTTCGAGGACAACGAAGCCAGCTTTGCCGAGCTGCGCGAACGGGTGCGAAAGACCCTGGCCTATGTGGAATCGGTGCCGGCGGCAGCCTTGGAGGGCAGCGACGACCGCGCCATCACCATCCCGATGCGAAACCGTGACCCACTGCACTTTACTGGCGAGGTGTTTCTGCGCCATTGGGCCTTGCCCAACTTTTTCTTCCACATGAGCATGGCCTACGCCCTGCTGCGGCATGCCGGGGTGGAACTGGGCAAGGCTGATTTTCTGGCAGCCCCCTGACTTGCCTGCCTTTGGCACGGGAAAACGCTGTAGCAGTGATCGGTGGGCCATGCCCAATCTGACCTTGTCAGGTGTCCGATCTCGCAACACTCCTGCGCACACCCTGGTGCCGGGAAAACCGCCATCCCTACGCGCAATGCCAGTGAAATCAAGGCTTTAGGGAGGGTTGGGTGCGGCGCCTGGCGTCGGCACAGCGGTTGCAGAGGTGCATCAACGGTAGCGGCGGAGCGTATCGCTCGCATGCCTTGTTGAATCACCTGGAGACCCGCCATGAAAGCCGCTGTGCTGCACCAATACAACGAGTCACTCAGTGGCGATGGCTTCGTGGTCTATGAAGACGTCGCTGACCCGCGTATCGAGAGCCCGACGGATGTGATCGTGCGCATCGGCGGCGCCGGCGTCTGCCGCACCGACCTGCACGTGGTCGAGGGCATCTGGCGCAGCAAGGTCGACGTCAAGTTGCCCTACATCATGGGCCATGAGAACGCCGGTTGGGTCGAAGCCATCGGCACCGCCGTCACGGGCGTGAAGGTTGGCGATGCCGTGATCTGTCATCCCTTGGTGACCAGCGGCCACTGTCTGGCCTGCCGCCGTGGCGATGACATGCATGCCGAGGACAGCCGCTTTCCCGGCATCAATGCCGACGGCGGCTACGCCGAGTACCTGCGCACCGCTCAGCGATCGCTGATCAAATTGCCCAAGACCCTGGCGCCCAAGGATGTGGCGCCCTATACCGATGCCGGGCTCACCGCCTACCGTGCCGCCAAGAAGGCCTCGCGTCACCTGCTGCCCGGTGAGTACGCGGTGGTGATCGGTGCCGGCGGCCTGGGCCACATCGGCATCCAGGTGCTGGCCGCCCTGTGCGCGGCCGAAATCATCATCGTCGATCGGTCCGACATGGCCCTGCAACTGGCCAAGGAGTGCGGCGCACACCATTTGGTCAAGGCCGACGGCAATGAGGTCGACCAGGTCCTTGAGCTCACCCGTGGCAAAGGGGCCGAGGCGGTGATTGACTTCGTCGGCGAGGGCGACTCCATCGCCAAGGGCCTGGCGATGACACGCAACGCCGGCAGCTATTACATCGTCGGCTATGGCGGCAAGATCGAGCTGCCGTCCATCGACCTGATCACCAGCGAGAAAAACATCATCGGCAATCTGGTCGGTACCTACCCCGAGTTGGTCGAGCTGATGGCACTGGCCGACCGCGGTCTGGTGCACCTGGCCACACGCGAATACCGGCTGAAGGATGCCAACCAGGCGCTGCTTGATCTGCACCACGGCAAAGTCAAGGGCCGAGCGGTTCTGATCCCCTGAGCGGCCGCCCTGGCTTTATGCCAAGAGGGGCGAAGAGGGGCCAGGCGCGGTATCGGGCAAACCAGGCAAGGGGCCTTGATGGCATTGATTCCAGTGACAGTGTTGACGGGTTTCCTCGGTGCAGGCAAGACAACGCTGCTCAACCGCCTACTGCGCGGTACCACAGGCAAGCGCTATGCGGTGATCGTCAACGAGATCGGCGAGCTTGGTGTCGACGGTGCGCTGGTGATTGGCGCCGAAGAGGAGGTCTACGAGCTGAACAATGGCTGCGTCTGCTGCAAGCTGCGCGGTGACTTGCTGCGAATCGCCAGCCATCTGGTGCGCCGGGTCGGTGGCTTCGACGGCATCCTGATCGAGACCAGCGGCATGGCGGACCCGGCCCCGGTGCTGCAGACCTTCCAGTTTGACGATCTGCTGCGCCAGCACACCCGCCTGGACAGTGTGATCTGCGTGGCCGATGCGCGCCATCTGGCCACCCAGTTGCTTGACGCGCCCGAGGCCCAGGCGCAGCTGGCTCAAGCCGATCTGGTGCTGCTGAACAAGGCCGATCTGGCCGATGAGGCGACGCTGGACGCAGCCGAACGGGCGGTGCAGCTCATCAACCCGACGGCTGCGTTGCTGCGCTCGGTGCAAGGTGATGTCCCCCTGGCGCAATTGCTGGACCGAGGCGCCTTCGACAACAGTCGATTGCAGATGCCGGCCCTGCGGCTGGAGGCAGCGCCTGCCGGCCCGCGCGCCCATGTCTACCGGCCCCTCGAGGCGGTGCGCCACAGCCCAGGGGTGGTCAGCGTGAGTCTGGCCTTTGCACGCCCGTTTGATCGCACCCGCTTCTTGCCCTGGCTGCAGCGCCTGGTGGCCGAGCGCGGGGCTGACTTGCTGCGAGCCAAGGGCATCATCGCCTTCGAAGGCCAGGACAGGCGCTTCGTGTTCCAGGCGGTGCACATGACGGTTGACAGCGGCTTTGATCAGCCCTGGGCTGCGGGCCGGCCGCGCGAAACCCGGCTGGTCTTTATTGGTCGAAAGCTGGTGGCTGATGAGCTGCAAGACGAGTTGTTGCATTGCCTGGCCGAGCCTACTGAGCACGCGGCATGAGGACGGCCCCGCCGTTGCTGGACTTGCTGGGCGCCTGTTGGATGTACAGCACGCCGGTGGTGGCGCTGGCGTGGAGTGCCGATGGCAGCGCCGTCGCATTTGCGCAAGGTGATGGACATTTGGCGTTGGTGGACACCCAGTGGCCACGCGGCCCGCGCCTTGCCCAGCGTGCCGAGGGCGGCCTTGAGGTCGTGGCCGCTGAAGTGCCGGCACACCGGCCGCTTCGTGCGGCCTGCCACCAAGGCAGCAGCTTGTGCATTGCACAGGACGGCGAGGGAGGTTTCGTGTCGGGCGGGGACGACGGGCGGCTGGTGCAGGTACCGAAGGCCGGTATTCCCACAGTGCTGTTGACCGAGCCGGGCGCCTGGATCGATGCCCTGGTCAGCAGCAGCAGCGGCACACTGGCCTACGCGCTGGGCCGGCAAGTGAACCGCCGCACACCGGACGGGCCTTCACAAATCGCCCTGCCCACGCCCGCGCTAGCGTTGGCCTTCAGCCCCGACGGCCAATGCCTGGCGGTGGCCCACAGTGATGGCGTGACGCTGTGGCCCGCACAGGGGCCGACCCGGCGGCTGGCGTGGCGCGGCTACCACCGCGCCCTGGCCTGGAGCCCGGACGGTGTCTACCTGGTCACCGGCATGCAGGAGAACGCCTTGCATGGCTGGCGGGTGGCCGACGCCGGTGACATCGAGATGGGTGGCTACCCGGGCCAGCCGCTGTCGCTGTCCTTCGCCCACGACGGCCAATTCCTGGCCACCAGCGGTGGCATGCGGCCCGTGTGCTGGGGCTTTGATCCACCCGGCCAGACCGGCCAGCCGGTCGAGTGTGGCATCCCCAGCCGCACGCCCGTCAGCGCAATCAGCTGTCATCCGCGCCAACACCTGGTGGCCACCGGCTACATCAATGGTGCGGTGCTGTTGTGCCGGC
>JAYUQJ010000529.1:0-2681 GCA_043756825.1 Betaproteobacteria bacterium
TCCTCGACCGTCATGTGCGCCAGGTAGCCGTCGACATAGCGGTCCAGCGCCTCGACGAAGGCGGCGCGGCGGCTGTCGCCCAGCACCTCGTAGGCCAGCAGCGCATGCTCGACCTGGCGGATCGCCGCCTCGCCGCGGGCGTGGTCGGCATCCAGCCGGTCCAGCGTCGGGGCCAGGTTCGGGCAGCGCTCGCGCACCCGCGGAAACAGCAACTCGCTCTCCTTGGGGTGGTGCAGGCGCTCGGGGAACTCATCGACATAGAACAGCATCGCGCGCAGTACGTCGAAGGCCGGCACATGGCCCTCGCGGTGGGCTTGCGCCACCAGCAGGCCCATCGACCGCAGCATCGCGGCCAGCGCCTGGTGTTCTTGCTGGATCACGTCGAGGGCAGGGTGTCGCATGGGGTGGCCGTGGGGTGAGGGATGGGTGTGGCGCGCGATCGCGCGTCATCGGATGTTCAAGCGTCGCGCGATCGCCCGGGCCGCGCCTTGCGAAAGATCAAGGCCGGCGCCGATCGGCCGGTCCGCCGGGGCAGGCCCGACGGGGCCCGGCGCTGGCGCCAGGGGCCGAATGGTGAAGCGGCCCCGGGCGGCTAAAATAATGGGTTTTCCCGCCGACCGACCCCACTCCACGCCGCCCTGGCGCACCGCATGGCTTCCACCCAGAGACTCGACACCGCCCAGAAATCCGCCTTGATGGCCAATGCCATCCGCGCCCTGGCGATGGACGCCGTGCAGCAGGCCAACTCCGGCCATCCGGGCGCACCGATGGGCATGGCCGACATCGCGGTGGCGCTGTGGGGCCGCCACCTCAAGCACAACCCGGCCAATCCGCACTGGGCCGACCGCGACCGCTTCGTGCTGAGCAACGGCCATGGCTCGATGCTGATCTATGCGCTGCTGCACCTGACCGGCTATGACCTGCCCATGAGCGAGCTGCGCAATTTCCGCCAGCTGCACAGCAAGACGCCCGGCCATCCCGAGGTGGGCGTCACCCCCGGCGTGGAGACCACCACCGGACCGCTGGGCCAGGGCCTGTGCAACGCGGTGGGCATGGCGCTGGCCGAGAAGCTGCTGGCCGCCGAGTTCAACCGCCCCGGCCATCCAGTGGTCGACCACCGCACCTATGCCTTCATGGGCGACGGCTGTCTGATGGAGGGCATCAGCCACGAGGCCTGCGCGCTGGCCGGCGCCTGGAAGCTCAACAAGCTGGTAGCGCTGTATGACGACAACGGCATCTCCATCGATGGCCAGGTCAAACCCTGGTACATCGACGACGCGGCCAAGCGCTTCGACGCCTACGGCTGGGACGTGATCGGCCCGATCGACGGCCACGACGTGGCAGCGGTGGACGCCGCCCTCACCCAGACCAGGGCGTCGGCACTCAAGCCCACGCTGATCATCTGCAAGACCACCATCGGCAAGGGTTCGCCCAACCGCAGCGGCACCGCCAAGGCGCATGGCGAGGCGCTGGGCAGCGAGGAGATCGGGCTCACCCGCGCAGCGCTGGGCTGGCCCTACGAGCCCTTCGTGATCCCCGAGGCGGCGTATGCGCTGTGGGACGGCAAACGCGCCGGCGAGGCGGCCGAGGGCCGCTGGACCAAGGGCTTCACTGCCTACAAGGCCAAGCACCCGGCGCTGGCCGCCGAGCTGGCACGCCGCATGAGCGGCGACCTGCCCGCCGGCTTCGCCCAGGCGGTGGTGGACGCCGCGCTGGCGGCCCAGACCGCCGCCCAGACGGTGGCCAGCCGCAAGGCCAGCCAGATCGCGCTGGAGGCCTTCACCGCTGCGCTGCCCGAGTTGCTGGGTGGCTCGGCCGACCTGACCGGCAGCAACCTCACCAACACCAGCCACACTGCGGCGCTGCGTTTCGACGAGGCGGGCGCGCCCAACGGCGGGCGCCACATCAACTTCGGGGTGCGCGAGTTCGGCATGGCCGCCATCATGAACGGCGTGACGCTGCACGGCGGCTTCATCCCCTACGGCGGCACCTTCCTGACCTTCAGCGATTACAGCCGCAACGCGATCCGCATGGCCGCGCTGATGAAGATCCGGGTGGTCCATGTGTTCACCCACGACAGCATCGGCCTGGGCGAGGACGGCCCCACCCACCAGAGCGTCGAGCATGCGGCCAGCCTGCGGCTGATCCCCGGCCTGGACGTCTGGCGCCCGGCCGATACCGCCGAGACCGCAGTGGCCTGGGCCTGTGCGATCGAGAACCGCAGCCGCCCCAGTGCGCTGCTGCTGAGCCGCCAGAACCTGCCCTACGCGCCCAAGTCGGGCCTGGACGACATCGCCAAGGGCGCCTATGTGCTGGCCGAGCCCAGCGAGGTGGGCCTGACCAAGGCGGCGCAGGCGGTGATCATCGCCACCGGCAGCGAGCTGCAGCTGGCCCTGCATGCCCAGGCCGCGCTGGCCGAGCGCAAGATCGCGGTGCGGGTGGTGTCGATGCCCTCGACCACGGTCTTCGACCGCCAGAGCGCCGCCTACCAGGCCAGCGTGCTGCCGGCCAGGCTGCCGCGCATCGCCATCGAGGCCGGCGTCACCGCCGGCTGGTGGAAATACGGCTGCGCGGCGGTGCTGGGCATCGACAGCTACGGCGAGAGCGCTCCGGCGCCGCAACTGTTCAAGCACTTCGGCCTGACCGCCGACGCCCTGGCCGCCACCGTACAACGCGTGCTC
>JAYUQJ010000530.1:0-7100 GCA_043756825.1 Betaproteobacteria bacterium
CCGACGATGCTGCGCCCACCGCCGGCGCCGCATCCACCCCGCCAGCGCCGGGCCAGTGCCGGTCCACTCAGAGACTGAGAGGATTTCGAGCGTGACCGAGCAACGCCACAAAACGTGCTCGATCTAGCGCAGCCATAGCCCGGGCTATGGCGAGCATTTGCAACGACGAGCGGGTGCGTTTTGGGGTGGTGAGCGGGCATCATCGAAAAACTCTCAGTCTCTCAGTGGCGGTGCGCTGCTGCCTCGCCCGCGCGAGGCTTGGGTACTTGCACCACGACTGACACCTCGGTGCGGCCACCGCGCTCGAAGGTCAGGGTCAGCGGGAAGGTGTCGCCGGCCACCAGGGGCTGCTTGAGCCCGATCAGCATCAGGTGCACGCCGCCGCCGGGCCGCATCTTCAGGGGCTGGCCAGGGGTGAGCCCGATGTCGGGCAATTCGCGCATGCGCATCACGCCGCCGGCGTCGACCGTCATGGTGTGGAACTCGGTGCGCTGCGCTGCGGGCGTGCTGGCGCGCAGCAGGCGGTCGGCTACCTTGCCGGTGTTCTCCAGCGTCACGAAATAAGCCGCGCCGCTGGTCGCGCCGGGTGGGGTTGGCGTGGCAAAGGGATGGGTGATGACGATGTCGCCGGCCTGGCCGCCATGGGCCTGGGCTGCGGAGCCGATCAAGAGGGTGAACAAGAGCAGGCTCGCGGCACGTCGTGCCAGTCTGGGATTCATGATGGAGGTCTTTGAAAAACGGGCACCCGGGGTGCCGAGGGGTAACAAAGCGGCTGCTCACGGCCTGCGCCGCGCCGATGCCCGCGCCGCAGAGCCGACGGGCCGGCAAGGGCAATACCGCCTTCAGCAAGCAAGCGAATGTCCGGCGGGCTCACTGCGATGGCGGGCTGGCAAACATCATCCGGTGATTGTGACCCAGGCCCGCGCCAGCGACGGGCTCCAGCCTCTGCAGCGGCTCAGAACAGAAAGTACTTCTGCGCCATCGGCAGCAGCGTGGCCGGCTCGCAGGTCAGCAGCACGCCATCGGCGCGCACCTGGTAGGTCTGGGCGTCGATCTGCATCAACGGCAGGTAGGCGTTGTGCACCATGTCGCGCTTGCTCACGCTGCGGTTGCCGCGCACCGCTGCCAGGCGCTTGGCCAGGCCGTAGCTCTGGGCCGCACCGTTGGCCAGGCTGGCCTGGCTACCGATCGCGCCCAGGTCGTGCAGCACGACTTCGGCGGCGAGGGTCGCGCGGCGGATTCGGCTCTCGGAGGCCGGGTCCTCGGCAATGCTGGCGTCCAGGTGGTGGCAGACCGTCAGCATGTCCAGGTGCTCATCCACCGTGTTGACGGTGTAGGGCATGGTCGGGTCGGTGCTGCTGGGCAGAAAGTTGGCCTCGCCGACCACCCGCAGGATGTCGGGCGCATGGCCGCCGTCGGTGGATTCGATGCCCGACAAGTTGGGCGCCAGGTCAGAGACCACCAGATCCACGGCTCGCCCGGCTCGTGATGAACAGGTCGCAGGCCTCGTGGGCGCCGGGGCCGTTGGGCATCTGGCTCTGGCCCATGCCGTCGCGGATGGTCTTGCCGCCGCCGAACTTGACCTCCTCGCCATGGCCGCCGGCGCGCAAGGTGTAGTCGGCCTCGACCGCGATGACCAGCGCGGTGTCGGCCAGGCGCAGCCGATCGCCCACGGTGGGGCCGTACATCTCGGCGCAGGCCCGCCGTCCGATGCTGGCCATGTCAGAGCTTGCCCTGGACCTGGGCTCTGAAACCCCAGATTTCGCGCGCGCCGGCGTAGTCGACCAGTTCCACGGTGCGTTGCTGGCCGGGCTCGAAGCGCACCGCCGTGCCGCTGGCGATGTTCAGGCGCATGCCCCGGGCGGCAGCGCGAAGGCCAGGGCGTCATGGGTCTCGACAAAGTGGTAGTGCGAACCCACCTGGATCGGCCGGTCGCCGGTGTTCTGCACCACCACGGTGTGGGTGCGGCGGCCCGGGTTCAGGGCATGCTTGCCCGGGTCGGTCAGCAGTTCGCCAGGGATCATCGTGTGCTCACTTGCGGTGGTCATTCAATGGGTTGGTGCACGGTCACCAGTTTGGTGCCTTCCGGGAAGGTGGCTTCGACCTGGATTTCCGGGATCATCTCGGCGATGCCGTCCATCACGTCGTCGCGGGTCAGCACCGCCTTGCCCTCGCTCATCAGTGCGGCCACGGTCTTGCCGTCGCGGGCGCCCTGCATGATCGCAGCGGTGATCAGCGCCGCCGCGGCCTGGTCGTCACCGAAGCGTCATATATTTCGACAATAATAAAAATATCGATTTATCACCCGGCACGCGGCAGGCGTAGAGGAGAAGGCTGTGCGAGTTGGCATCAATGGCATGGGCCGCATCGGCCGTCTGGCCTTGCGGGCGGCCCAGGGTGCGGCCCAGCGGCCGGCCGACGACCCCCGCGCCGGCAACCGTCTCGACGTGGTGCACCTGAACGAGCTGCAGGGCGGGGCAGCGGCGACCGCCCACTTGCTGGCCTTCGACAGCGTGCAGGGCCGCTGGCGCGCCGACATTGGCGCCGAAGGCGAGGCGGCCTTGCGCATCGGCGAGCGCAGGCTGGGCTTCTCGGCGCATGCCCGCGCGGCCGACATACCCTGGGGCGACCTGGGGGTGGACCTGGTGCTCGAATGCACGGGCAAATGGCTGACGCCTGAGACCCTGCAGGGCCACCTCGACCGCGGCGCCAAGCGGGTGATCGTGGCCGCGCCGGTAAAGACGGGCGAGGTGCTGAACATCGTGGTCGGCGTCAACGACCATCTCTACGATCCGGCGCGCCACCCCATCGTCACGGCCGCGTCCTGCACCACCAACTGCCTGGCGCCGGTGGTCAAGGTGGTGCATGAGGCCCTGGGCATCCGCCATGGCCAGATCACCACCCTGCACGACCCGACCAATACCAACCGGGTGGTCGATGCGCCGCACCCGGACCTGCGGCGTGCGCGCAGCGCGATGCTGAGTCTGGCGCCCACCACCACCGGCAGCGCCAGCGCGATCGCGTTGATCTACCCCGAGCTCAAGGGCAGGCTCAACGGTCATGCGGTGCGGGTGCCGGTGCTCAATGCGTCGCTGACCGACTGCGTTTTCGAGCTGCAGCGCGAGACCACCGCCGACGCGGTGAACCGGCTGTTCGCCGCTGCGGCCTGCGGGCCGCTGGCCGGCATCCTGGGCTATGAGGCCAGGCCGCTGGTCAGTGCCGATTACGCTGGCGACACCCGTAGCGCGGTCATCGACGGGCTGTCGACGCTGGTCACCGACGGCACGATGCTCAAGGTCTACGCCTGGTACGACAACGAGATGGGCTATGCCTGCCGCATGGTCGACCTGGCCTGCCATCTCGACCGCTGCGGCCTGTGACCGCCCTGCCACCCGCCTGCCCGGCCGCCCCGGCTGCGGCGCCGATGAGCGGCAGCCGCAGCTACGCCATCGTCACCGCGGCCTACTGGGGCTTCACGCTGACCGACGGCGCGCTGCGCATGCTGGTGCTGCTGCACTTCTACCGCCTGGGCTACTCGCCCTTCACGCTGGCCTTCCTGTTCCTGCTCTACGAGGCCATGGGCGTGGTGGCCAACCTGCTCGGCGGCTGGCTGGCCACGCGCTATGGCATCCAGCGCATGCTGGCGGTGGGGCTGTGCACCCAGATCTGCGGCTTCCTGCTGCTGTCGGCGCTGTCGCCTGGCTGGACCTCGGCGATGGCGGTGGCCTGGGTGGTGCTGTCCCAGGGCGTGTGCGGGGTGGCCAAGGACCTGACCAAGACCGCCAGCAAGTCGGCCATCAAGCTGACGGCCGGCCAGGCCTCGGGCCAGTTGTTCAAGTGGGTGGCCTGGTTCACCGGCAGCAAGAACGCGATGAAGGGGGTGGGCTTCTTCGTCGGCGGGCTGTTGTTGCAGCGCCTGGGCTTCCAGCAGTCGCTGTGGGCGATGGCCGGCCTGCTGGCGCTGGTGCTGGCCGGCGTGGTGCTGTTCGTGCCGCCGCTGATGGGCAAGCAGAAGGCGTCGAAATCGGCGCGCGAGCTGTTCGCCAAGAGCCGGGGCATCAACCTGCTGGCCGCTGCCCGGGTGGCGCTGTTCGGCGCCCGCGACGTGTGGTTCGTGGTCGGCGTGCCGGTGTTCCTCTACGCCTCGGGCTGGACCTTCACGATGGTGGGCGGATTTCTCGCTGCCTGGACCATAGGCTACGGCCTGGTGCAGGCCCTGGCGCCAGCGCTGGTGCGGCGCAGTGCCGATGGGCTGAGCACCGAAGTGCCGGCGGCGCGCGGGTGGTCGGCATTGCTGGCGCTGGTGCCGGCCGGCCTGGCCGTGCTGGTGGCGCTGAAGCCGCCCCACCTGGAATGGCTGGTGGTCGGCGGGCTGGCGCTGTTCGGCCTGGCTTTTGCGGTCAATTCCTCGGTGCATTCCTACCTCATCCTGGCCTTTGCCGGCAGCGAGAAGGCCGCCGAAGACGTCGGCTTCTACTACGCCGCCAATGCCCTGGGCCGCTTTGTCGGTACCCTGCTGTCGGGCCTGCTCTACCAGTGGGGCGGCTTGCTGTATGCGCTGGTCGGCTCGGCGGCGATGTTGCTGACCTGCTGGTTGATCACGCTGGCGCTGCCGGCCAACCGGGCGCCGCCGGCACCGGGCGGCGCGGGCTGAACCCCCCCGTTCCCGCAACCCTGGCGGATCCCGAAATGTCCCAGAAGGTCTACAACGTTCTCTTCATCTGCAGCCAGAACTCGGCCCGTTCGATCATGGCCGAAGGCTGGATCGGCTGTCGCTGCAGCGCGCCGTCACCGGCATCGGCACGCGGTGAGGACGCTGGATGAAGCCAATGTCAGCGGCTGAGCAGATTCAGACCGTGGACGCCGCTGTCAGCGGCAAGCTGTCCTTCCTGGACCGCTATCTCACCGTGTGGATCTTTGCGGCGATGGCGCTGGGTGTGGCCCTGGGCTACCTGCTGCCCGGCACCGAGGCCTTTGTCAATCGCTTCCAGGTGGGCGCCACCAACCTGCCGATCGCGCTGGGCCTGATACTGATGATGTACCCGTCCTTTGCCAGGGTGCGCTATGAGGACCTGCCCGATGTCTTCCGTGACGCGAAGGTGCTGGCCTTGTCGCTGGTGCAGAACTGGGTCATCGGGCCGGTATTGATGTTTGCGCTGGCAGTCTTGTTCCTGCAGGACAAGCCCGAGTACATGGTCGGCCTGATCCTGATCGGCCTGGCGCGTTGCATCGCGATGGTGATGATCTGGAACGGGCTGGCCCACGGGTCCACCGAGTACGCCGCCGGCCTGGTGGCCTTCAATGCCGTCTTCCAGGTGCTGTTTTTCGGCGTCTACGCCTGGCTCTTCATCACCGTATTGCCGCCGCTTTTCGGGCTGAGCGGCACGGTGATCGACATCTCGATCCCACAGATCGCCGAGAGCGTGTGGGTCTACCTCGGCATCCCCTGCATCGCCGGTGCGCTGACGCGGGCGGTGATGCTGCGCCACGTCAGCAAGGCCTGGTACCACGACCGTTTCGTCCCGAGGCTGGGCCCGATCACACTGGTGGCCTTGTTGTTCACGATCGTCGTGATGTTCAGCCTGAAGGGCCGCCTGATCGTCGACATCCCGTTCGACGTGGTGCGCATTGCGGTCCCGCTGCTGGTCTACTTTGTGTTGATGTTTGTGTGCTCGTTCTTCATGGCCCAGCGTTTGGGCGCCGGCTACGAGAAGAGCGTCACCTTGTCCTTCACCGCCGCCAGCAATAATTTCGAGCTGGCCATCGCGGTGGCGATCGCGGTCTACGGTATCCATTCGAGCGTGGCCTTCGCGGCCGTGATCGGGCCGCTGGTGGAGGTGCCGGTGATGATCTTCCTGGTCAAGGTGGCCCTGGGCTTCAAGAAAAAGTACTTTGCCGCCGCGCCGACAGGCGCGCCTTGAAAGGGCCCGACATGGACGAAAGAGCCGCCGTGCTGGCATTGGCCGCGCTGGCCCAGGGCATGCGCCTGCGCGTCTTTCGAGCGCTGGTGGGGGCTGCACCGCAAGGCATGACGCCGGGCGCGCTGGCGGCACTGCTGGGGGTGCCGGCGTCCACCCTGTCCTTCCACCTCAAGGAACTGACGCATGCGGGCCTGGTGAGCCAGGAGCGCGACGGTCGCATGCTGATCTACCGGCCGGCCATCGCGCAGATGGACGCCCTGCTGCAGTACCTGACGGCGCACTGCTGCCAGGGTGTGCCCTGCGACGCCGACGGCGCGCCCATGCCAGCGCCGGCCGGCGGCCGCTGCTGAAAGCCGACCTCCAGAATGAGCGACACCGCTGACCTGCCCCACGTCGACGCCCGGCACTGGGCCGTGCCCACGGCCGCCGCGCTGCACCCGGCGACGCCCGCCGCGCACCCACCGCGCTTCCTGCTGCTCTACGGGTCGCTGCGCCAGCGCTCCTACAGCCGTCTGCTGGCGGAAGAGGCGGCGCGATTGCTGCGCGCGATGGGCGGCGAGACGCGCCTGTTCGATCCCGCCGGCCTGCCGCTGCCCGATGCCGAGCCCGACACCCACCCGAAAGTGGCCGAGCTGCGCGCGCTGGCGGCCTGGGCCGAAGGCATGGTGTGGAGCACGCCCGAGCGCCATGGTGCGATGACCGGCATCATGAAGGCGCAGATCGACTGGCTGCCGCTGTCGCTGGGGGCGGTGCGCCCCACGCAGGGCAAGACCCTGGCGCTGATGCAGGTCTCGGGCGGTTCGCAATCGTTCAATGCCGTCAACCAGCTGCGTCTGCTGGGCCGCTGGATGCGCATGATCACCATTCCCAACCAGTCGTCGGTGGCCCAGGCCTTCCAGGAATTCGACGCGGCCGGCCGCATGCTGCCGTCGGCCTACCATGACCGGGTGGTCGACGTGATGGAAGAGCTGATGAAGTTCACCCTGTTGACCCGGGATGTGGCCGGCCACCTGGTCGACCGTTACAGCGAGCGCAAGGAGAGCGCCGAGGCCCTGGTGCAACGCGTCAACCAGGCCAGGCTCTAGGAGCCTGTCGGACTTGAGATGCGCCTATCAGCGTAACTGGTGGCAGGCCTGCCTTCGCGAGGCTGCGAGGCCGTTTCGGCCGCCGCGAGGCAGC
>JAYUQJ010000531.1:0-2675 GCA_043756825.1 Betaproteobacteria bacterium
CATTGATTCATATGGTCGGGACGGCGGGATTCGAACTCGCGACCCCTTGCACCCCATGCAAGTGCGCTACCAGGCTGCGCTACGCCCCGACTGAGCCTCAGAGTATAGGATGAAATCTGCGGCTTCAGGTCTTCAGCAGGTCCCGAATCGACAAAAGCTCGGCACGCAATTGGTCATCCTGAAGCGCCATGACCGGCGGCACCGGCGCTGTGGCATCGCGGTGGTCTGGCACGATCAGGTCAACGTCGTCGTGCAATGCATCACCCAGCAGCATCCCGGGCTCGGCGTCGATGTCATCGTCCAGCAAGGCCGCGCGCGCCGCCAACCCCAGATCGCCCAACTGGTTGCGCGCGCCGCTGATGGTGAACCCCTGGTCGTAGAGCAGATCGCGGATGCGGCGGATCAGCAGCACCTCGTGGTGCTGGTAGTAGCGCCGGTTGCCGCGGCGCTTCATGGGCTTGAGTTGGGTGAACTCTTGCTCCCAGTAGCGCAGCACGTAGGGCTTGACGCCGCACAGATCGCTCACCTCACCGATCGTGAAGTAACGCTTGGCCGGGATGGCAGACAGCGGTTTCTCCATAAAAATCAATGAGGTGAGGCTAAAAACTCAGACTCTACTCGAAGTCTTCCCCAAGCGGGGTGTCGCCTTGAACGATCGCCTTGAGCTTGTGGCTGGCATGGAACGTGACCACGTTGCGGGCCTTGATCGGGATCGATTCGCCGGTACGCGGGTTGCGCCCCGGGCGCGGTGCCTTGCGCCGGATATTGAAGTTGCCGAAGCCCGACAGCTTGACATCGTCGCCGCGCACCAGGGTGTTGTGAACCAGTTCGAAGAAGGCCTCGACCATGTCCTTGGACTCGCGCTTGTTCAGGCCCAGGCGCTCGAACAGCAGCTCTGCCAGTTCGGCCTTGGTCAGCGTGGGGGTCTCCAGCGACGGCAGGATCACGCGGTCGATGGGGGGATCATCTTGCATCATGGGCGCTCGCGCTAGGGGTTCGTCGGGTAGCTCAGCCACGCAGGCGTGTGCCAAGGGCAGCACCAGCGCGGGCCACCGCCTGGGCCATCGCCGCATCGATTCGATCTTCGGTCAACACTGCAGACGGGTCCAGCAGTTCCAGGCGCACCGCCAGGCTGCGTTCATCGTCGGCCAGGTCAGCTACCGCTGCCGCTGGCCGGTACACGTCAAACAGCGTGACCGACTGCACCAGGCCGTCCGGGTCGGCGCGCAGCGCCTGGATCAAGCCGTCATGGGTGACCGCCTCCGAGGCCACCAGGGCCAGATCGCGCCAGACACCCTGGTGGCGGGGCACCGGCTGCACGCGGGGCAAGGGTCGGTCCATCACGGCGTCCAGGTCGAGCTCGAACACCACCGGCGCCTGGGGCAGTTCATAGGCCTGGCGCCAGCGCGGGTGCAACTCGCCCAGGTGGCCGATGACCCGGTCACCCAGCCTCACCTGGGCGCAACGGCCCGGATGCATGGCGGGATGCCGGGCGGCTTCGAACTGGGCCTGCACAGGTGCCAGCAGGGTTTGGAGATCGCCTTTCATGTCGAAGAAATCGACATGGCGCTCGCGCTGGCCCCATTGGGTAGGCGCCACTGCGCCGTAGGCCAGGCCGGCCACGCGCTGCGGCTGGGCCACGCCGGCCACGCTCAATTCGCCGGCCAGCACGCTGGCGTCGCGCCAGGCCACGCGGCTCAACTCGAAGATCCGCACCCGGCCGGTCTTGCGTGCCAGGTTGTGACGCAAGACCTGCACCAGGCTGCCGATCAGGCTGGACCGCATCACCGCCAGCGGCGCGGCGATCGGGTTGAGCACCTGGATCGGGTCTGGGTTGCCGTGCAACTCATGCTCCCAGCGGGTTTCGATGAAGCTGAAGTTGATGGTTTCCTGATAGTCCAGATCAGCCAGCGCACGGCGCACCGCATGCCCGTTGCGCCGCGCCTCGAGCCCGATACGCGGCGTCACTGGCGCCAACGGCGCGCTGGCCGGCAGGCGCCCGTAGCCGATGATCCGGATCACCTCTTCGATCAGATCTTCTTCGATACCCAGGTCGAAGCGCCAACTGGGCGGTGTGACTGTCAGCACCCCCGGCGACTCGGTGAACTGCAGGCCCAGCCGGGTGAAGACCTCGGCACACTGGGCCTGGCTGACCGGCATGCCGATCACCTTGGCCGCCCGGGCCACGCGCATCGCCACCGGCGCGGGCTGCGGCAGATTGACGATCTGGTCGTCAACCGGCCCGGCCTGGCCACCGCAGATGTCCAGGATCAAGCGGGTGATGTGCTCGAGGTGATCAACCGTAGTGGCGGGGTCGACCCCGCGCTCGAAACGGTGGCCGGCCTCGGTGCTGAAGTTGAACCGGCGCGACCGGCCCGCCACCGCCTCGGGCCACCAGAAAGCGGCCTCGACATAGACATTGCAGGTGCTGTCGGACACCGCCGTGGCAGCGCCGCCCATGATGCCGGCCAACGATTCGACGCCCTGCGCGTCGGCGATCACGCCGACCTGCGCGTCCAGCGCGACGCTGCTGCCGTTGAGCAACATCAGCGACTCTCCTGGCCTGCCCCAGCGCACCACCAGGCCCTCGTGGATCTTGTCCAGATCGAAGATATGCGATGGCCGGCCGTACTCGAACATCACATAGTTCGAGATGTCGACCAGGGCCGAGACCG
>JAYUQJ010000532.1:0-2671 GCA_043756825.1 Betaproteobacteria bacterium
GGCGCGGTGCGCTTGTTCACCACCAGCGTGCTGCTGTTCGTGCTGGCCTCGATGCTGTGCGGGCTGGCCACCTCGCTGGAGATGCTGATCGCCGGCCGCGTGCTGCAGGGCTTCGTCGCCGGGCCGCTGATGCCGCTGTCGCAGACCCTGTTGATGGCCAGCTACCCGCGCCACCAGACCGGCAAGGCGCTGGCTTTCTGGGGCATGACCACGCTGGTGGCGCCGGTGATCGGGCCGCTGCTGGGCGGCTGGATCACCGACAACTTCAGCTGGCCGTGGATTTTCTACATCAACGTGCCGGTCGGCTTGTTCGCCGCCTTCCTGACCTGGAGCATCTACCACCGCCGCGAGACGCCGACCGTCAAGCTGCCGATCGACCGCATCGGGCTGGCGCTGCTGGTGCTGTGGGTCGGCGCGCTGCAACTGATGCTCGACAGGGGCAAGGAGCAGGACTGGTTCGCCTCGGCCGAGATCGTCACCCTGGCGGTGGTGTCGGCAGTCGGCTTCGTGGTGTTCCTGGCCTGGGAGCTGACCGATGCCCACCCGGTGGTCGACCTGCGCTTGTTCGGCAGCCGCAACTTCGCCTTCGGCGTGCTGGCCACGGCGGTGGGCTACGGGCTGTTTTTCGGCAACGTGGTGCTGCTGCCGCTGTGGCTGCAGCAGTGGATGGGCTACACCGCCACCGATGCCGGCATGGCGCTGGCGCCGGTGGGCATCCTGGCGATCCTGCTGACGCCGCTGGTCGGCCGCCAGCTCAACCGCTGGGACCCGCGCTGGATGGTCACCGTCGCCTACCTGATCTTCAGCGGGGTGATGTGGCTGCGCTCGGGCTTCACGCCGCAGACCGACCTGTTCACGATCCTGGTGCCGACCGTGCTGCAGGGCGCGGCGCTGGCGCTGTTTTTCATCCCGCTGACCACCATCAGCTTTGTCGGCGTGCCAGCGCAGCGGTTGCCGGCAGCGGCCGGGCTGTCGACCTTTCTGCGCATCACCGCCGGCGCGATGGGCACCTCGATCACCACCACGCTGTGGGAAAGCCGGGCCCAGATGCACCACGCCCACCTGACCGAGACCCTGGGCCCCGGCAACCCGGCGCTGGCCGGCGCGCTGCAGGCGCTGACCGGTGCCGGGCTGTCCGAGCCCGCCGCGCTGGCGCAGCTGACGCGGATGATCGACCAGCAGGCCTACACCCGCGCCGCCGACGACATCTTTCTGGCCTCGGCGCTGATCTTCATCGGGCTGATCGGCCTGATCTGGCTGACACGGCGGCCGCCGCGGCTGGGCGCGCCGGCGGCCGACAGCGGCGGCGCGCACTGATCGATCGGCCTCGACCGGTCGATCCACGGTGGCGAGCCGCAAGCGGCCCGCCATGGCAGCGCCTCACAGCCTGATGCCGAACCGATTCTCCACGGGCGTGGCGTCCAGTTGGGCCGCACCCAGGTCGGTGGCACTCTGGTCGATGCGCTTGACCATTTCAGCGTCGAGGCGCCCGTCCCGGCAGGCCCGACAGGGAAAGTTGATGCGCAGCGTCGGGCTGCTGCCGTCCTTGGCGGTCGCCTGGTGGTACAGCGGCAGCACCCAGCCCTGGCTGTCGGTTCTCTCCAGCGCACCGATGGCCCGCAGGTTGCGCCCGATGCAGGCGCTGACCACGGGGTAGTCGGAGCGCTTGAGCGCCAGGTCCCAGATCCGCAGCAGGTGGCCTTCGGCGCCGTTGCGGCAACGCGAGGACCGGCGGGCGCTGAGCACCGCGACGAAACGCGAACCGCCATCGATCGACACGTCCAGCGCCGGCCCGCCCAAGGCAAAGGGCACCAGCTCGCTCATCGGCTTCCAGTCGGCGGCTTTGGCATCGAAGCGCCGCACATTGCCGTCACGCGACGCCAGCACCACCGTGCCGGCGGGTCCGTTGCCGACTGCGCAGGCGGTCACCGGGTCTAACCTGAAGTTCCATGATCTTGTAGTCACCCAATCGACGCCAAGTGCCCGTCATTGCTCATAAATTTGCCTAAAGAATGCTCTATCTTGGCTTCCATTTGTAGTCACTAAAATTATTGACTTTAGGCGCTTTATTGCCTATTATCCGGTGCATGCTAGCACGCACCGGAGCTGTCCACGTCGTCACTACGACCCGCGTCTACAAGGATCGGGTCTATCGCACGCACCTGCTGCGGCGCAGCTATCGCGAGGACGACACCGTCAAGAACGAGACGCTGGGCAATCTGTCGCACCTGCCTGAGCCTTTGATCGACATCATTCGCCGCTCGCTGCGCGGCGAGACCTTTGTGCCGTTGGCTCAGGCCTTTGAGATTTCCCGCTCGCGCGCGCACGGTCACGTGCAGGCCGTGGCGCTGGCGATGCAACGTTTGGGCTTGGCTTCGTTGCTTGCCTCAAAGCCCAGCCGTGAGCGCGATCTGGTGCTGGCGATGGTGGCCTCGCGCATCATTGATCCGGCCACCAAGCTTGCCACGACGCGCTTGTGGCACACCACGACGCTGGCCGAAGACTTCGGCGTCCTCGATGCCGACGAGAACGATTTGTATGCCGCCATGGACTGGCTGCTCGCGCACCAAGACACGATCCAAAAGAAGCTCGCTGCACGCCACTTGAGCCAGGGCGGCCTGGTGCTGTATGACCTGTCTTCGAGCTACTTCGAGGGCACCACTTGTCCGCT
>JAYUQJ010000533.1:0-2667 GCA_043756825.1 Betaproteobacteria bacterium
GCTGATGCCGCATGACCTGATCAACTCCAAGCCGATCTCTGCGGCGCTGAAAGAGTTCTTCGGTGCGTCGCAGCTGTCGCAGTTCATGGACCAGACCAATCCGCTGTCCGAGATCACGCACAAGCGGCGCGTTTCGGCCCTGGGCCCGGGCGGCCTGACGCGCGAGCGTGCCGGCTTCGAGGTGCGCGATGTGCACCCCACCCACTACGGCCGGGTCTGCCCGATCGAGACCCCCGAAGGCCCGAACATCGGCCTGATCAACTCGCTGGCGCTGTACGCCCGCCTGAACGAATATGGCTTTCTCGAGACGCCGTACCGCCGCGTCGGTGATGGCAAGGTCACCGACCAGATCGACTATCTTTCGGCCATCGAGGAAGGCAAGTACGTCATCGCCCAGGCGAACGCCTCGCTCAGTGTCGACGGCAGCCTCACCGACGAGCTGGTCTCGGCGCGTGAGGCCGGCGAATCGGTGCTGACTTCTCCCGAGCGCATCCAGTACATGGACGTGGCGCCAGCACAGATCGTCTCGGTGGCCGCGTCGCTGGTGCCCTTCCTGGAGCACGACGACGCCAACCGCGCGCTGATGGGCGCCAACATGCAGCGCCAGGCCGTGCCGGTGCTGCGCCCCGAGAAGGCGCTGGTCGGTACCGGCGTCGAACGCGTGGCCGCAGTCGATTCGGGCACCGTGGTCACCGCCCGCCGTGGCGGCATCGTGGACTATGTCGATACCAACCGCATCGTGATCCGCGTCAATGACGCCGAGACCGTGGCCGGTGAAGTGGGCGTGGACATCTACAACCTGATCAAGTACCAGCGCAGCAACCAGAACACCAACATCCACCAGCGCGCCATCGTGCGCCGCGGTGACCATGTGGGTGCCGGCGACGTGGTCGCCGATGGGGCGTCCACCGACCTGGGCGAACTGGCGCTGGGCCAGAACATGCTGGTCGGTTTCATGCCCTGGAACGGCTACAACTTCGAAGATTCGATCCTGATCTCCGAGCGGGTCGTGGCCGAAGACCGCTACACCTCGATCCACATCGAAGAGCTGGTGGTGATGGCCCGGGATACCAAGCTGGGCAGCGAAGAAATCACGCGCGACATCCCGAACCTGAGCGAGCAGCAACTGGCCCGCCTGGACGAGTCGGGCATCGTCTATGTCGGCGCTGAAGTGACGCCTGGCGACGTGCTGGTCGGCAAGGTCACGCCCAAGGGCGAGACCACGCTGACGCCTGAGGAGAAACTGCTGCGCGCGATCTTCGGTGAGAAGGCCAGCGACGTGAAGGACACCTCGCTGCGCGTGGACCAGGGCACCAACGGCACCGTGATCGACGTGCAGGTCTTCACCCGTGAAGGCATCCAGCGAGACAAGCGCGCGCAGCAGATCATCGACGATGAACTCAAGCGCTTTCGCCTGGACCTGAACGACCAGCTGCGCATCGTCGAGGCCGATGCTTTCGACCGGATCGAGAAACTGTTGAATGGCAAGACCGCGAACGGTGGCCCGCAGCGCATCGCCAAGGGTACGGTCATCGACAAGGCCTACCTGGCCTCGGTCGAGAAGTACCACTGGTTCGATATCCGTCCAAGCGAGGACGAAGCGGCCAACCAGCTTGAGTCGATCAAGAACTCGCTCGAGCAGACCCGCCACAGCTTCGACCTGATGTTCGAAGAGAAGCGCAAGAAACTGACCCAAGGCGACGAGCTGCCCGCCGGCGTGCTGAAGATGGTCAAGGTCTACCTGGCGGTCAAGCGCCGCCTGCAGCCGGGCGACAAGATGGCCGGCCGGCATGGCAACAAGGGCGTGGTCTCCAAGATCGTGCCGGTCGAAGACATGCCCTACATGGCCGACGGCACGCCCTGCGACATCGTGCTCAATCCACTGGGCGTGCCTTCGCGCATGAACGTGGGCCAGGTGCTGGAAGTGCATCTGGGCTGGGCCGGCAAGGGCATTGGCCAGCGCATCGGCGACATGCTGCAGAGCCACACCCGTGAGCTTGAGAAGGTCGCCGGGCTGCGCAAGTTCTTCGACCAGCTGTACAACCAGTCGGGCGGCAAGACCGAGAACATCGACGCCCTCAGCGACGACGACATCCTCGAGATGGCCGCCAACCTGAGCAAGGGTGTGCCTTTCGCTACCCCGGTGTTCGACGGTGCCAAGGAAGAAGAGATCCGGGCCATGCTGAAGCTGGCCTACCCGGACGACATCGCCGCCAAGAAGGGCCTGACCGCCACCCGCACCCAGGCCCAGCTGTGCGACGGCCGCACCGGTGAGCCCTTCGAGCGGCCCACCACCGTGGGCTATATGCATGTGCTCAAGCTGCACCACCTGGTGGACGACAAGATGCACGCGCGCTCCACCGGCCCGTACAGCCTGGTCACCCAGCAGCCGCTGGGCGGCAAGGCCCAGTTCGGCGGCCAGCGCTTTGGCGAGATGGAGGTGTGGGCGCTGGAGGCCTACGGCGCCGCCTACATCCTGCAGGAGATGTTGACGGTGAAGTCCGACGACGTGAACGGCCGCACCAAGGTCTACGAGAGCATCGTCAAGGGCGAGCACGCCATCGAGGCTGGCATGCCGGAGTCGTTCAATGTCCTGGTCAAGGAGATTCGCTCCTTGGGCATCGACATGGAACTGGAAAAGAACTGAACGCGGAAAAGCAAAGGAGA
>JAYUQJ010000534.1:0-2667 GCA_043756825.1 Betaproteobacteria bacterium
CGGGCCACGCCACCGGGCTCGGCGGCGTCCAGCGCCAGCGCGTCGCGCCGGCTGCAGTGCTTGAGGATGCCCTCGCGGGTCTCGAAGCTGAGGTTCAGGCCGTTGAAATCGGGGTAGCGCTCTTCCAGTTGATCCACCACCCGCAGGCTCTGCAGGTTGTGCTCGAAGCCACCCTGGTCCTGCATGCAGGCCTGCAGCGCGTCCTGGCCGGCATGGCCAAAGGGCGTGTGGCCCAGATCGTGCGCCAGCGCGATGGCCTCGACCAGGTCCTCGTCCAGGCCCAGGCCGCGGGCCATCGACCGGCCGAGCTGGGCCACCTCGAGCGAATGCGTCAAGCGGGTTCGGAACAAGTCGCCTTCATGGTTGATGAAGACCTGGGTCTTGTAGACCAGGCGCCGGAAGGCGGTGCTGTGCACGATGCGGTCGCGGTCGCGCTGGAAGGCATTGCGCAGCCGCACCTCGGGCTCGGGCCGGCGCCGGCCCCGGCTGGCCGCAGCATGGCTGGCATAGGCTGCCAGGGCAGAACTCGGCGTGGCCATGCCGGCGCAGCCCGGTATCAAGCCGGCGCGGTATGCGCGGCGATCACCTCGGCCACCAGGGCATCGGGCGCGGGGCGCAGCAGCGCCTGGCCCTGGCCGTCGATCAGCACGAAGCGGATCTCTCCGGCCTCGGACTTCTTGTCGCCCCGCATCAGCGCCAGCCAGCGCTCGACCGGCAGGGCCGGCGCCTGCACCGGCAGGCCGGCGCGCCGGCACAGGCGCTGCAGGCGCGGCACCCAGGCGGCGTCCGCCAGGCCGAGCCGGGCCGACAGATCGGCCGCCAGCACCATGCCGCAGCCCACTGCCTCGCCATGCAGCCAGGCGCCATAGCCCATGCCGGCCTCGATCGCATGGCCAAAGGTGTGGCCGAAGTTCAGGATGGCGCGCAGCCCGCCTTCGCGCTCGTCCTGGCCCACCACCTCGGCCTTGATCTGGCAGCTGCGCTGCACCGCATGGGCCAGCGCCGCCTTGTCGCGGGCAAGCAGCGCGTCGATGTTGGCCTCGATCCAGCCGAGAAAGCCGATGTCGGCAATCGGCCCGTACTTGATGATCTCGGCCAGGCCGGCCGACAGCTCGCGCGCCGGCAGGGTGTCGAGCAGGTCCAGGTCGCAGATCACCCGGGCCGGCTGGTAGAAGGCGCCGATCATGTTCTTGCCCAGCGGGTGGTTGATCGCGGTCTTGCCGCCCACCGATGAATCCACTTGGGCCAGCAAGGTGGTGGGCACCTGCACAAAGGGCACGCCGCGCATATAGCAGGCGGCAGCAAAGCCGGTGATATCGCCCACCACGCCACCGCCCAGCGCATACAGCACGGTCTTGCGGTCGCACACCTCAACCAGCAGCTTGTCGTAGATCGTCTCCAGCACGGTGGCGGTCTTGTGCTGTTCGCCATCGGGCAGCACCAGCTGCAGCACGCGGCGGTGGTGCTGGGCCAGCTGCGCCGCCAGGGCGCCGGCATAGAGCGGGCCGACAGCGGTGTTGGTGACGATCAGCGCATCGGCTGAGGCCGGCAGGCCGGCCCAGGACGCCGGGTCGGCCAGCAGGCCGCTGCCGATGTGGATGTGGTAGCTGCGCTCGCCCAGGGCGATGGGTACCCGCACGGTGGCAGTGGCGGGGCGCAGGCAGATGACACTCATGGGCCGGCAGTGTAGCGACGCGATCGTCAACGACGACAACCCAGGCCAGGCTTGCAAAGGCAAGGCCGTGTACCGGCTACGCCGTGGGTCAGATCAAGAGCAGCGCCGCGCCACCGTCAAGCACGGCATCGACCACCAATCGTCGGTCGAAGCTGGCCAGTTGCCCTTGGTGGGCGCGGGCCAGGGCCAGCAGGCTGCTGTCAGTCACCTGCGCATGGCTCAGCAGGCGGCTTGCATCAACCCACGCCGGATCCATCAGGCTGATGTCGTCAGCCCAGAACACATGCCCCGGCAAGGCCCGAAGCGCTGCCAGGCTGGTGGCCACCGCTGCAGGCGTGCCGGGCGAGTTGGGGTAGCGCGGGTTGCCGACGATGCGCAGCAAGCCGTTCTCGGTCACCGGGCAGGTGGCCCAGGCCTTGTGGCCGAGCCGGCCAAACCAGTCATGCGCAGCGTCGTGCTGCACATGGGCCGGGTCGACCAAGGCGATCAGCACATTCACGTCCAGCAAAAAGGTGGTCACGGCACTTCATCGCGCAACTGGTTCACCAGTGCCAAGGTCACCGGCTTTGCATCCGGCCCTGTCGGCAACAAGACCACACCGTTGCGGATGGCGGGAGAATTGCCGGCTTCGCGCCGCAAGCCCTGCCGCGCCAGCGCGGAAACGATCTCGCCCACCGTCTTGCGCTGTCGCTCGGCCAGCCCCCTGGCGGCCGTCAGCACATCATCGTCAAGTGTCAATGTGGTTCGCATGGGATTTCCGACGCGCATCAAACATCACGCATCTTACAAGCGCAGCACGACGGTGTGTGAACCTGAGGCGCACCAGGCCGTGTGCCAGCCTCAGAGACTGAGAGGATTTCGAGCGTGACCGAGCAACGCCACAAAACGTGCTAGATCTAGGAGCCTGTCGGGCTTGGGGCGTCGATAGCGAGAAGCGGCCCCAGCGAGGACAGTTTTTGCCGGATTTGCAGGCCCATAGTTCAACTATGGGA
>JAYUQJ010000535.1:0-2666 GCA_043756825.1 Betaproteobacteria bacterium
CCCGTGGCGGCCGCCGCGCCTACACCGGCGCCCGAACGCGCGGCCCCCGCCCAGGCCGCCCTGCCCCAGCCGCCACCCGCTGCCGTGCGCGTGCCAGACGGTCCGGCCGACAGCGCCATCCGCCTGTTGAAGGGCGATGCGCACCGGATTGTTTGGCAGGCCGGCCACGCCTGTCCGGCAGCGCTGCATGCACTGGCGGCGCGCCATGTCGACAAGCAGCAATACCTGGCACCGGATGACGACATGGCGCTGCCGCAGTTGCTGCGCGCTGCCCAGATGGCCGGCCACGGCCTGGAGGTGGACCCGGCGGTCTGGCCGCACCTGGCCGCCCATCGGGATGCCCGCAACCGCCTGGCACGGCTGGAATCGGCCTACCCGGCCGGGCCGGCCAGCCAGGCCCTGGAGCACCTGCTCAAAGCGCCGCTGGCCCGCTTCCAGGCCGAGGGCGCGCTGTTCTCGGTGGTGGCCGGCCGCGCCCTGCTGGCGGACGAGCGCGGCTTGGGCAAGAGCGTGCAGGCGATCGCGGCGACCACCCTCTGGCAGCGCCACTTTGGCGTGCAGCGGGTGGTGCTGGTGTGTGCCGCGGCCGAGGTGGCCGCCTGGCAGCGGGCCTGGCGCCGCTTCGCCCCAGCCGCCCCGGGCGGCCTGGCGGCGCAGCACATGGACGGCGGCCTGCACCAGCGCCAGGCGCTGTGGTCACAGCCGGCCGGCCTGCGCATTCTCTCGCCCGAGGCCCTGGCCAGCGACGCGGCCCATCTGCAGCAGTGGTCGCCCGAGCTGGTGATCGTCGATGAGCCCCAGCGCCTGGGCCTGCAGCCAGCAGACTGGGCGGCGCTGGCCGCGCCGCACGCCCTGGTCTTGTGTGGCGCGCCGCTGGCCGAACAGGCCACGCTGATGGACGCTCTGGTGGCCTGGCTGGACGACCAGCGCCTGGGCCCCCTGGCAGCATTGCGCGAGCTGCAGGCGGCGGTGCTGCAGGGCCAGCCGCTGGACGACAGCGACATCGACCGCCTGACCCAGCAGTTGTCACGCTTGATGCTGCAGCGCTCGCGCCAGGACGTGGCCGCGCAGTTACCGGCGCTGGTGCACAGCGAGCGGCTGTTGCCGATGTCGCCGGGCCAGCGCGAGGCCCATGCCGCCGCCCTGACGCAGGTGCAGCTGTGGCTGGCGGCCTGGCAGCGCAGCGGCTACCTGGCCGACGCCGACCAATGGCGCCTGGCACAGGCCCTGCAAGCCCTGCAGCAGGCGGGCCTGCGGGCCGAGCCGGGGCACAAGGACAGTGCCCTGGCCGACGCCGTGGTGCAGGCCCTGGCTGCGCAGATCGACGACTGGGCCAGCTGCGGCGCCGGACCGGCAGACGACGGCGCCGGCTTCCAGGCCCTGGTGCTGTGCCCGACCGAAGCCGACCATGCGCAACTGGCGGCCCGCCTGCGGCTGCCGGCCGGCGTCGGCCTGGCCCGGCCGGGCGATGCCTGGCCGGCCGGCCTGGACGCGGTGGTGCAGCTGGGCGTGCCCTGGCGCAGCCGGCGCAGTGCTGTCGGTGCCCAGGCCTGCGCGGGCCAGCAATGGGTCAGCCTGGTGGCCCAGCACAGCCTGGACGCCGGCCTCTTCGACACCCTGGCGCTGCGCGCCGACCTGCCGCGCAGCCTGGCCGACGGTGGCCGCGGTTTTCTGCAGGGCGACGCGCTGCAGCGCTGGCTGCAGGCGGTGCAAGCGGCGGTGGACGCGATCGGCCTGGCCGGCCCGGACCCGGCCTGAACCGACCCGGCTGCCGGCTCGCACCGAAACCTTGCACCGGCACCGGCAGCGCGGCGCCGGTCGCGGCCGGCGCTGCTGATCGGGCGTGCGCGCCTGGCCCGGTCAGGCCTTACCAGAACTGCCACTGCCGGGTCTGCACCACCCACAGGCCCAGGGCGCCGTTGGTCACCGCATGGGCCAGCGCGGCGGTCCACAGTTTGCCGGTCTGGCGGTACAGCAGGGCATAGGCCAGCCCGGCGACGATCGCCGCCAGCCACAGCGGGTGGGCCAGCATGAACAGAAAAGTCGACAACACCACGGCCTTCAAACCGACCTGGCGTGGATCCAGGCCTTCGAATACCGGCGCCTGCAGCCAGCGCATCAGGAAAGAGCGCCAGAACAACTCCTCCATCACCGGCACCAGCAGGGTCGCGCCAACCCAGCGCACCACGATCAACGGCCAGTTCAGGCGGCCCTGGGCATCCTGAGGCACGAAAGCGGCGGTTGGCTCACCCATCTGCATCCAGGGTGCGTCGAGGTGGATCCACGCCATGAACACCGCCAGCCCCACCCCCACCGCCAGCGCTGCCTCACCCCGGCTGGGCAGGTTCTGGCGTGCCAATTCGCCGTAGTGCCTGCGCCATGCCAGCAACAGGCCACCTACCAGCAGCAGGTTCAAGCCATACAGCCACTGGCTGTCGAAACCCCAGCGCTCGTCAGTGGGTGCCAGGCCACGCAAAGCCAGGATGCCCATGAACGCGACAAACGGTGCAACACGCAATACCGATGTTCTTGAAAAATTCATGCTTGCACCGATTGTGAGCGGCTCATCCCGGCCTCAAAGACGGCGGGTCTCGGCAACAATGTAAGAAACTGTACGCCGCCAGCGCCGGACTGGATGTACCGCAGTCGAGGTGGATCGGCGCCCG
>JAYUQJ010000536.1:0-7040 GCA_043756825.1 Betaproteobacteria bacterium
CTGGCTGCCGTCCGGCGCGCCCACCAGGTGGCGGCGAAAGGCAAAGCGACCCCAGTGTGTGCTGACCTGGTGGACGGCCTGCGGCGCGTTGACCACCGCCGCCAGCATCGCCGCCACGAAGCGCGGCAGGGTCTCGCGTTCGGCCAGGGCCGTGGCCGGTGCGATCGCGTTGCCATGGGCCAGGCGTACCAGGCGGTGCCAGTTGGCATCGGCAAACAGTTCGCGGGCCTGGCTGTCCAGCACCGCCAGGCCCTCTTCGACCGACTGGTCCTGCGACTCCTTGGGCGTCAGGGGCGCCGGCACGGCCAGCCCCTGGCCCAGGTAGTGCAGCACGCCGACCAGGGTGTCCTGGTCGTCGTCGCTGAAGGGCAGGGCGTCGATGCCGCGGTAGAGACTGAGCTGGCCCAGCACCTTGCCTTCGTGGCGCACGATGGCGTAGAGGAAGTGCTCGATGCTTAGCGGCAGCAGCACATCGCGGTAGTACGCACCGCCGCGCTCGTCGGCGCTCACGGTCTGGCGGCTCACCGGATGGGCCGTGCTCACCCGGGCCAGGTACTGCTGGCGGAAGCGCTGGTTGCTGTGCCGGTCGTGGTAGGCCGCCATGGCCTGGGGGTTGAGCATGCGCTCGGCATACAAGTTGGTGATGCCACCGGCCTCATCGCAAAAAAAGAATCCGGCATGGCTGGACGACACCAGGGCGCGCAGCGCCGGCAGCAGCGAGGGCAGCAACAGGGTGGCGGGCAGGCCCAGGTTGCAGAGCTGCCGCAGGGTGAGGCGGGCCGAGTCAGCGCTCACGGCGGTGGCCGGCGCCTGCTGGCGGTCATGAGGATGTCGGGCATGCCGGGTCTCCGTCCAGACGGGCCGCTGGAAAAGTCCGTCGGCGCGGGCCGTCGGCACTGCGGTGCAGGGCGGGCCTCGTTGGTCTGGCCAGCGTAGCAAGATCACCCGCCGGCTGTCCCACCCGATCGGGTAGGGCGCAGGTGGCGCTGGCAGTGCGCAGTCGGGCTGGCGCGTCACGGCCAGTGGAACGGATCCAGCAGGACTCTGCGCTGCATACCCCCTAGGTTGACAGTTCGCTCACTACCTGGTCGGGTAGGGCTCGAACGGGGGGTGGGGGCCGGATCATTGCACTGGATTCATCGCCCACACCCACCTGGCGGGGCGCTGACCACCGTAAACCCCTGGAGGCTCACCATGCAGGTCGCCGAATTGCCTACCGGCACGCAGCATCACCATCCCGTTCCCGCCCGCTGGCCGATGGGCCTTGCGCCGCGCCGCGACGTCCTGCCCGATCCTGGCCCCGGTGCCGGCAGCCTGCTGCGCCAGGTGCTCGACACGATCAGCCACGGCCTGGTGCTGGTAGATCACCAGGGCCGGCTTGTGCATGCCAACCTGGCGGCACGCGCCGGCGGCGCGCGGGGCGATCCGATCGAAGCCTGGACCGGCTGCATGGGCCTGGTTCAGGCCGACCTGGAGGCGCTGACCGCATCGCTTGCCAATGCGCGCCGGGGCCGTTGGTCGATGGTGATGGTGCAGTGCCAGGGGCAGGCGTTGAGCATCGGTGTGGCGCCCTTGCAGGGCGATGCCAGCTTCCCGGACGTGGCGGCGATGCTGCTGATCAGCGGCCCGGCTTCCAGCGGCAGCCTGCCCCTGCAGTTCTTCAGCCAGCAGCACCGCCTGACGCCGACCGAGGCGCTGGTGCTGGGCGCGCTGCACCAAGGCCAGTCGCCGGATCAGATCGCATGCACCGGCCGCATCGCGATGACCACGGTGCGCACCCATATCGCCACCATCCGCGCCAAGGTGCGGGCCCCCAGCATCCGCCACCTGCTGCGCATCCTGGCCGCGCTGCCGCCGCTGATGGGCGCGCGCACCCGCCTGCCGCCGTAGCCGGCCGGATGCTGGGCGCGCTCAGTAGTTCAGGCCCATGGCCTCGCGTACGTCCCGCATGGTCTGGCGCGCCACGGTGCGCGCCCGCTCGGTGCCGGCCTCGACGATCCAGTGCACCTGCTTGGGGTTGCTGAGGTAGGCCTCGGCACGTTCACGCCAGGGCGCTTGCTCGCGCACGATGGCGTCGATGACCGGCTGCTTGCAGTCCAGGCAGCCGATGCCGGCGCTGGTGCAACCCTTGACCACCCAGTCGCGGGTGTCGGCGTCGGAATAGACCTGGTGGAACTGCCACACCGGGCAGCGCGACGGGTCACCGGCATCGGTGCGCCGGACCCGTTGCGGATCGGTGGGCATGCGCTTGACCTTCTGCGCCACCAGCGCCGGCTCGTCGCGCATGGCGATGGTGTTGTTGCGGCTCTTGCTCATCTTGTCGCCGTCCAGGCCGGGCAGCTTGCTGACCTCGGTCAGCAGCACTGCCGGCTCGGTCAGCACGCTCCGGCCGCTGCCCTTGAGGTGGCCGAGCAACAGCTCGGCCTGGTGGGGGTCCACCGACCCCGCAGCCAGCGCGCGCCTGACCAGGGCCTCGCCCTTGGCCAATGCCTCGGCCGTGCCGTCCTGGCCATAGGCCTTGCGCTGCTTGTCCACATAGCGGGCGTCGTCCTTGCCCAGGCTGGCCAGGGCAGCCGCCACCTGGGCGGCGTGATCGCCGGCGCGGCCGTAGAGGTGGTTGAAGCGGCGCGCCACCTCGCGGGTGATCTCCACATGCGGCGCCTGGTCTTCGCCCACCGGCACATAGGCCGCCTTGTAGATCAGGATGTCGGCGGCCTGCAGCAGGGGGTAGCCGAGAAACCCGTAGGTGGCCAGGTCCTTGTCCCTGAGCTTGTCGATCTGGTCCTTGTAGGTCGGCATGCGCTCCAGCCAGGACAAGGGCGTGCCCATCGCCAGCAGGGTGAACAGCTCGGCATGCTCGGGCAGCCGGCTCTGGATGAACAGGGTGGCCTTTTCAGGGTCGACGCCGGCCGCCAGCCAGTCGATCACCATGTCGTAGACGCTTTGCTCTATGACCTCGCGGTCCTCGTAGTGGGTGGTCAGCGCATGCCAGTCGGCGACGAAATAGAAGCAGTCGTACTGGTCCTGCAAGCGCACCCAGTTCTTCAGCGCACCGTGGTAGTGGCCGAGGTGCAGCGCGCCGGTCGGGCGCATGCCGGACAGCACCCGCTCTCGGGCGGGCAGTGCAGGGGTGTCGCGGGTAGCCATGGGGGTCCTTGGAATGAGGGCCGGATTCTCTCAGACCGCACCTCTACACTTCGGGCCCTGCATGAAGCGCATCGTCATCCTTCTCTCTGGCCGCGGCAGCAATCTGCGGGCCATCGTCCAGGCCAGTCTGGCCGAACAATGGCAGGCCCGCGTGGTGGGCGTGATCAGCAACCAGCCGGCGGCCGACGGCCTGGCCTGGGCCGCCGGCCAGGGCCTGCACACCGCCGCGCTGGACCACCGCCAGTACCCCGGCCGCGAGGCCTTCGACGATGCACTGGCCCAGGCCGTCGATGCACAGGCGCCCGACCTGGTGGTGCTGGCGGGCTTCATGCGCATCCTGGGCGATGCCTTTGTGCAGCGCTATGCCGGCCGGCTGGTCAACATCCATCCGTCCCTGCTGCCGGCCTTTCCGGGCTTGCATACCCACCAGCGGGCAATTGCGGCGGGCTGCAAGCTGGCGGGCGCCACGGTGCATTTCGTCACGCCGGCCGTCGATCACGGCCCCATCATCCTGCAGGCCATGGTGCCGGTGCTGCCCGACGACAGCGCCGACACCCTGTCGGCCCGGGTGCTGGCGGCCGAGCACGTGGTCTATCCGCAAGCGGTGCGATGGTGCGTCGAAGGCCAGCTGCTGGTCGAGCACGGCGTGGTGCGCCACCGCGGCGGCGCGGCCCAGCTCTGGTGCGCCTGATCGGCGCGCTGGCGGCGCTCGCCCAGCCCGAGCCAGGGCTTCAGCGGCTGTCGCTGACCGGGGCAAAGCGGCGCTGCGCCAAGCCGTCCACCATCACGGTGTCGAAGAACATGGCCCAGGGCCGCACCCACAAGGCCGCGTCACCGTAGAGCGGGCGGTACAGTGCCAGCGGCTCCAGCGTTTCGCTGTGGCGCACGACTCCCAGCAGCTCGTAGGGCTGGCCCTTGTAATGCCGGTAGCGGCCCGCCGGCACCGGCGGCAGCGGCGCCAGATCAGGCATAGCGGCCGGCTCGACCTGGGCGGGGATAATCCATCGATGCATCCTACCGCCCTGCTGGACCTGTGCACCGAGTTGTTGCGTGCCGTGCTCAAACTCGACGCCCCGGCGGACAGCATTGTCTCGGGCTTCTTCCGCAAGCACCGCACCCTGGGCCCGCGCGAGCGCCATGCGCTGGCCGAAACCGCCTACAGCGTGTTGCGCCGCCGCCCGCTTTTGCAGCACCAGGCCCAGAGCGGCACCGGTGCGCTCGAACGCCGCCTGGCCATCCTGGCCTGGTCGGGCGATCAGAACCTGCTCAAGGGCGCGGTCGGGCCCAACGAGCAGCAGTGGCGACAGCAGGTGCAGTCGGTCGATCCGAACGGCTTCTCGGACAAGCTGCGCCACAACCTGCCGGATTGGCTGGCCTCGGCGCTGCGCAGCCAGTTGGGCGACGACGCCTTCTGGCCCCTGGTGGCCGCGCTCAACGAGCCGGCTGCGCTCGATCTGCGGGTCAACATCCTGAAGGCGCGGCGCGAAGACATGCTGTCCGTCCTCAACCAGGCCGGCCTGCGGGTGGCGCCGACCCCCTTCTCGCCCTGGGGCATACGCGTGCCCGGCAAGCCGGCACTGCAGAAGATCGACGCCTTCCTGCGCGGCGACATCGAGGTGCAGGACGAAGGCAGCCAGCTTCTGGCCCTGCTGGTCGATGCCAAGCGCGGAGAAATGGTGGTCGACTTCTGTGCCGGCGCCGGTGGCAAGACCCTGGCGCTGGGCGCGGCGATGCGCTCGACCGGCCGGCTCTATGCCTTCGACACCTCGGGCCACCGGCTGGACGCGCTCAAGCCGCGCATGGCGCGCAGCGGCTTGTCCAATGTCCATCCGGCGCAGATCGCGCACGAGCGGGATGAGCGGGTCAAACGCCTGTCCGGCAAGATCGACCGGGTGCTGGTGGATGCACCCTGTTCCGGCCTGGGCACGCTGCGCCGCAATCCCGACCTGAAGTGGCGCCAGTCGCCCCAGTCAGTGGCCGAATTGCAAGCCAAGCAGACCGCGATCCTGGACAGCGCGGCGCGCCTGGTCAAGAGCGGCGGTCGGCTGGTCTATGCCACCTGCAGCCTGCTGCGCGAAGAGAACGAAGGCATCGCCGAGGCTTTTGGCGCCGCGCATCCGGATTTCATGCCGCTGCCGGCCGATGAGGCCCTGGCGGCGGCCCATGTCGGCCGGGTGGACGAGCTGGTGGAGCACGGCTACCTGCGCCTGTGGCCGCACCGGCATGCGACCGACGGCTTCTTCGCTGCGGTCTGGCAGCGGCGTTGAGGCCCCCGCCTGCCGACGGCCATTGCGTTCGCGCAATTCGGTCGCAACTGCCAAACAGCGGGCTGGCAACTACGCAGTTTCCACGCCAGCCAGGGCGGGGCTACCGCTTACACTCTGATGCTGGCCGCAACTTTGCCACGGCCACGAAGGCTCTATGGACCTGATTTCGACGCTGTTCTCCTCGGTGCTGGACCTGCTGGCGCATGGCCTGTGGTCGAGTGCCAGTGGCTGGACCATCCTGCTGGTCACGATGCTGATGACCCATGCCACGATTTGCTCGGTCACCATTTTTCTGCACCGAGCGCAGGCCCACCGGGCGCTGGACTTGCACCCGATCCCGGCGCACCTCTTCAGGTTCTGGCTGTGGCTGACCACCGGCATGGTGACCAAGGAGTTTGTCGCGGTGCACCGCAAGCACCACGCCAAGTGTGAAACCGAAGAAGACCCCCACAGCCCGCAGACCCGCGGCATCAAGGCCTTGCTGTTGACCGGCGTGGAGCTTTACCGCGCCGAGTCCAAGGTGGCCGAGACCATCGCCAAGTATGGCCGCGGCACGCCCGACGACTGGATCGAACGCAAGCTCTATACCCGCTTCAGCTGGCAGGGCGTGGGCGTGATGATGGTGCTGGACGTGGCGCTGTTCGGCGCGATCGGCTTGACGGTCTGGGCGGTACAGATGCTGTGGATCCCGGTGATGGCCACCGGCATCATCAACGGTATCGGTCACTGGTGGGGTTACCGCAATTTCGAGGCGGCCGACGCATCCACCAATGTTTCGCCCTGGGGCATCCTGATCGGTGGTGAAGAGTTGCACAACAACCACCACACCTACCCGACTTCGGCCAAGTTCTCGGTCAAGCCCTTCGAATTTGACGTGGGTTGGTTCTATATCCGCCTGATGCAGATGGTGGGCTGGGCCGAAGTGCGCAAGATAGCGCCGCAGCTCCAGCTGGGCGATGTGAAGGCGGTGGCCGACGCCCACACCCTGGAGGCGATCATCGCCAACCGCTATGAATTGATGGCCAAGTACGCCACCGAGTTGCGTGCGGCCTGTGCCGCCGAGCTCGAACGCGTCAAGGCGCAGGGCCACGCCAATCTGCCGGCCTTTCAGCTGGCCCAGCGTTGGCTGCACCGGGATGCAGAGAAGATCCCCGCCAATGTGCTGCCGCAGCTGGCGGCGGCGGTGGACGGCAGCCCCAAACTGGCCAAGCTGGTGGCCATGCGCGAAGAGTTGCGTCTGCTCTGGACCCGCACTAATGTGTCGGCCGAGCAACTGGTGGTGGATCTGCAGGCCTGGTGCAAGAACGCCGAGAACAGCGGTATCGAAGCGCTCGAGCAGTTTTCGCTGCGCCTGCGCGCCGCGCGTGCCTGAGCACAGGCTGCGGCGCGGATCCGTCGACGAATCCAAGGGGCCCAGCGGGGCCCCTTTTTCATGCGCGCTGCACCGCCAGTACCGCATCCTCGGGCAACAAAAAAAACCCGCCAGAAGCGGGTTTTGCAAGGGCCAGGCTGCGACTGATCAGCGCAACTTGATTTCCTTGTAGATCACATGCTTGCGGGCCTTGGGGTCGAATTTCATGAATTCGAGCTTGCCCGGCGTGGTCTTCTTGTTCTTGCTGGTGGTGT
>JAYUQJ010000537.1:0-2658 GCA_043756825.1 Betaproteobacteria bacterium
GAGCTGGCCGGCGCGGCGGCAGCGGTCGGGTTGGCGGTTGCCGGGGCGGGCGGCGGCGCGGCGGCCGGGACTACCGGGGTCACCGGGGCGGAGGGCGTCTTGAGCGCCGACTTGCCCGCCAGTGGCGCATTCGGATCCCAGTGCTTGTTGCGCTCGGTTTCGACCGCGTCCTGGTCGGCACCGCGCTGGGGCACCTTGTTGACGAAGGGCACCGGCGCCTTCGTGATGTAGAGCGCCACCGCCAGTGCGACGGTCAAACCCGCCAGCAGGCCGATCACCAGGCCGGTGACGAACCGTCCGCGTTCGGATGTCATCGGCTGACCTCGGCGTTGTCAATGGCGGTGTTGGCGGGCAGGTCGGCAGGTGTGTCGCGCTGCATGGATTCGGGTGCGCTCACGCCCAGCAGACCCAGCGCATTGCGCAGCACCTGGCGGGTCGCGGCCAGCAAGGCGATGCGGGCGGCGGCCAGCGCGGCATCGTCCACCAGGAAGCGCTCGGCCGCGTACCAGCTGTGGAAGGCGGCGGCCAGGTCACGCAGGTAGAAGGCCAGGTCGTGCGGTGCCAGGTTGTCGGCCGCCATGGTGAGCATGTCGGGGTAGGCGGCGAGCTTCTGCATCAGCTGGGTCTCGGTGGGCGCGGTCAGCTGCGACAGCTCGGCCTGCGGGCTGACCTGCAACCCGGTGCGCGCGCTGTACTGGGCCAGCACCGAGCAGATGCGGGCATGCGCGTACTGCACATAGAACACCGGGTTTTCGTCGTTGGCCTTCAGCGCCAGGTCGACATCGAACACGAATTCGGTGTCGGCCTTGCGGCTGATCAAGAAGAATCGCACCGCGTCGCGGCTGGTCCAGTCGATCAGGTCGCGCAGCGTCACATAGCCGCCCGAGCGCTTGCTGATCTTGACCTCCTGGCCCCCCTTCATGACCATGACCATCTTGTTGAGCACATAGTCGGGCCAGCCCGGGGGGATGCCCACGTCCGCCGCTTGCAGGCCGGCGCGCACCCGGGCGATGGTGCCGTGGTGGTCGGTGCCCTGGAAGTTGATGACCTTGTCGAAGCCGCGTTGCCACTTGTCGATGTGATAGGCCACATCGGGCAGAAAGTAGGTGTAGCTGCCGTCGCCCTTGCGCATCACGCGGTCCTTGTCGTCGCCGTAATCGGTCGACTTCAGCCACAGTGCGCCTTCGTGTTCGTAAGTCTTGCCCGAGGCCACCAGTCGCTCTACCGTGGCCCGGACCTTGCCGCCGGTGTAGAGGCTGCTTTCCAGAAAGTAATTCTGGAACTGCACGCCGAAGGCCTGCAGATCCAGGTCTTGCTCATGGCGCAGGTAGGCCACAGCGAACTGGCGGATCGAATCCAGATCGTCCGGCGCACCGCTGGCGGTGAACTGGCGGTCGTCGGCCACCACCGTCTTGCGGGCCAGGAAATCGGCCGCGATGTCGGCGATGTATTCGCCGTTGTAGGCGTTCTCGGGCCAGCCGGCATCGCCCGGCTTCAGGCCCAGGATGCGGGCCTGGGTGCTGGCCGCCAGCGTGGCGATCTGCACGCCGGCGTCGTTGTAGTAGAACTCGCGGGTGACGTCCCAGCCCTGGCTCTCGAACAAGCGGCACACCGTGTCGCCCAGTGCGCCCTGGCGCGCGTGGCCCAGGTGCAGCGGTCCGGTGGGGTTGGCCGAAACAAACTCGCACATCAGTTTGCGGCCGTTGGCGCGGCGCAGGCCGAACTGGCTGCCGGCCGCCAGCACCTCGACCACCACCGCCTGCCTGGCGGCCGGTTTCAGGCGCAGGTTGATGAAACCCGGGCCGGCGATCTCCAGCGCATCGGCCCAGCGCTGCACCGCCGGCTGGGCCTGCAGCGCGCTGACCAGCGCGGTGGCCAGCTCACGCGGGTTGCGCTTCTGCGCGCGGGCCAGCTGCATTGCCGCCGTGACAGCGAAATCGCCGTGCGAGGCCTGCTTGGGCGACTCGAAGGCGGCGGTGTAGGCGGCATCGGGCGCCACCTGGCGCAGCGCCTCGGTCAACGCGGCGAGCAAGTCCTCTTTGGCTTGGATCATGGGCCGGGATTCTACGGTTCGGGCCTGCGCCGGCCGCACCCCGCGCGCGGCGTGCCCGCAGGCCCGCAGCCCTTGCTTACATCCCGGGTTTCAGTTGGGCCGACCGCCGGCCGACAACCCTGCAGGAAGTCACCCGCCCACCATGTCCGCACGCCATCCGCTCGCCCCTACCCTGCCCGACCACCGTCCCGCGCGCGCGCGCGATCCCAGCCTGCCGCTGCGCATCGGCAAGTACGCGCTGGTCGCGCGCCTGGGCGAGGGCGCCACCAGCGAAGTCTTCCTGGCCGATGACGATTTCCACCAGCGCCAGGTGGCGATCAAGCGGGTGCGCGCTGCGTCCTCGCTGGACAGCATCGAGAACCACTACCGCCAGCGCTTCTTTGCGGCCGAGGCGGCGCTGGTGGGCAAGCTGCAGCACCCGAATGTGGTCAAGATCTTTGACGCGGTGGACGACCCCGACCAGCCCTACCTGGTGATGGAGTACGTGCCGGGCGACACCCTCAAGCGCTTCTGCCAGGCCGACACCCTGCTGCCCTTGGACCAGATCGTGGAGATCGGCTTCAAGTGCGCGATGGCCCTGGCCTATGTGGCGCGCCAGGGCCTGA